>NZ_SOGD01000059.1:0-198278 GCF_004402345.1 Cryobacterium sp. TMT2-15-1
CTCCGCCGCGTGACAACGGGCACAAACTTCCGATAACCTAACCCCGCGACCTGGGGAGCTTCGATGAGCAGGACTGGGGAATTTCGCTGAGCGCCGTCAACCCGCCGGAGAAGCGATCTGTTCCAGGTCCTTGACCGTAACCCCTGTGTCTGCCTGCCAACGACGGGCGATGCTGGGACAAGGGTTAGTACTCATGCACAGGAACTGTTCACGGCGGACAATGTCGTCCAGCGGCTTCCAGCCCTCAGGGATTGCCAACAGTGACACCTGGGAAACGAACTCGTCGGTGACCCGGTCCTCAAAGGACCTGACGATGAAGAACGCAGACACAGCAAGAACAGTGACGCCAACCAAGATCGCACCAAGAATCTTCACGCCATCCCCCAATGAGCCGAAGCAGACCATGAAACTCGTTGCAGGCTGCCCTGCACAGCTGCCTGCATCGTATCGGGCGAACGGCACGAGAGTCTCTAGTAGAACGTCTCCTGCACGTCTGCTCGCACGCGGTTTCAGCGAAACGGGGCATGGCCTGGCTCTCAGATCCGGGTGCCGCCGAAGGACGGTTCCCCGCATTCGTTTTGCCGAAGTGGGGGAGCGGCTAATGATCGCGCCCGGGGCCCGCGAGGGAACCCTCTGCGGGACGGTGACTGCAGTCCTGGACTTTAGGCGAGTCCGCCTGTCAGCGCATGCGCCCATCGCTGAGTAAAGAAGCGAAACGGAGATCCGCCTGTTCGCAGCGTCTGCAAAAACGGCGAGTAGGACCTCCTCCTTGTCTGTGACAACGACCTGGGGCACCCGCAGACCGGAAGCTGTGCGCCTTAACGCCTTCCAATTGCCCTGGCCCGGCGGCGGTCAACGCCGCCGGGTGGTTGTCGTCTCCGGGGCCGACGGAAGTGGGACCGGGATAGAGTACGTCGGCGGGAGATCGACTGCGGCTGGGTTTACCTCGTGACTCGGAGTGCTCATGGCGCCGTGTCCACCACGGTGGTCTCGATCGCAGTCAGCGACATCTCCTCATTGAGTCCCCACCCGAAGAGAGTGGCGCCGCTCATGGCTCGTTCACCAATGACGAGTCCGGTGTCGGGATCGATGATGATTTCTTGGCGTTGCCCTGCTCTGAGCATCTCGTTCCGGCCGATCGCGATTCCTGTCACGCCGTCGAGATTCGCGACGTTGTCGGTGGCCGTAACTCCGGGAATACGAGAGAGAGCATCGAGGAGAGCTGCGCGCTGTGGCGCCGGAACGAGACCGGACCGGAGGATGTCCGTGATGCGCACGAAGTTGTCCTCGTTCCGGGATGCCGATCCACCGCTGTACTGGGCGTTGATCCACTCATACGCTGCGATGCCGTCGAGGGGGATGTCCGCGTAGTCGACGTTCACCCACGAAGAATCCGGGCCATAGAATTGCCCGTCGACTGCTCGGATTGTCTCGATCGACTCTCCGGTGGATATGCCCGGCATGCTGCCCCAATCGCGGTAGAGCGTCCATTCCGCCTCGGGATCGGCGGGCATATAGACGTCCAGGATCTGATCGTTCGGCTCGCATCCGCTGTCATCGCAGACTCCCCAGCGAGCGTGCGTGTTCGAGCGCAGGAACTGACCGGAACCAGCCACGAGGTCTGCATATTGGATGGTCTGGGTGGCCGCGGACTGCAGGATGTCACTCGCGTAGGCCGTCTGCGCGTTCAGAGTGACGTTGCCCGCCACAAGGACGGCTGTCATTGTGGCGGCCACTCCGGCAGCGGCCCAGGTCAGCCTTGGCAGCCAGGGCCGCTTCTTTTGATGCTGCGCTGCCGCGTGAGTTGCGTCGCCGTCCGCGATGCGGCCGAGAAGCGCTGCCCGCCCCGCAGCGAACGCTGTCGGGCTCGGTTCGTGCGAGTCGTCACGCGTGTTGCGGAGCAGTGTCAGTTCGTCCATAGTCCGTCTCCTGTTCAAGGGTGTCGATGCCTGCGGCGCGGCGCAGTTGGCGCCGTGCCCGATTTAGTCGTGAGCGCACTGTTCCGACCGGTACTTGCATCGCTGCGGCGATCGAGGCGTAATCGAGGTTGCCCCACGCGTAGAGCAGCAGGGTGTCGCGATCGATCTCAGGCAGTCGCCACAGCGCTTTCGCCAACCGCTGGGTGAGGCGGTGAGCGTCGATACGTGAGCCGGCCAGGTCGATGAGGTCGGGGACAATCTGCGCCGCGAGGTCCGCAGTCATCCCCTTCCACGCCGTCGCCTCCAAGCGGACATGTTTGCGCATCAGTCGAGTGGCAATTCCCAGCAACCACGGGCGCGCATCGACCACCGTCAAGTCGTAGGCTGCCCGCCGCTCGAATGCCACCAGGAACGTCTCCGACATCACATCGTCCGCAGCGTGGTCGCCCAGTCGTTGTGCGGCATACCGGTAAACGGATGTCGCGTGACGGTCGTACAACGTCGCGAACACGGCCGGGTCACGCGCCGACCGTTCTATTACGTCGCTATCAGAGCTCATATCCGTATTGCTCGATTCCATCAATTGGGTTCACACCAATCTTGCTGGGTGAGATCAATTACACGCGGAGGCGTTCTCTGGCGGACTCGTCCATGCCTCGATGAACTGGATGCTGTCCCAGTGGAAGCACTGCACCCCTCGGCGCAGGGGCTCGACGCCGACGCTCGGCGCCCACACGGGGCGCAAGAACCGTGTTGAGACTTGCGGTATGGGGCTGGTACCAACTCCGCGGAACGCTAGAGCTGCTCGGGCGGGGAGTGGTCCCCGCTATACACCGGAAGTATACCTGTCCTGTATAGTTGCGAGTATGGACAATACGCAGACGCTACTGGGGCTCCTCGGAACCGGCCCGAGCTATGGCTATGACCTGAAGCATGGCTATGACCGCTACTTCGGTTCGGAGAAGCCCTTGGCGTTCGGGCAGGTATACGCGACTCTCGCGCGTCTCTTGCGCGACGGCCTGATTGACCTGCTGGGTGAACAAGCTGGAAGCGGCCCTGACCGTAAACGGTATGAGATCACGAAGGTCGGACGCGCCCGGGTGGCCGCGTGGATGTTCACACCCGACGCTCCCGAGCCGTTGCTGCAGAGCAATTTGTTCGCGAAGACCGTGATTGCGTTGCTCTTGGGCGATGACGCGGATCTCCTGCTGGACGTGCAGCGAGCTGAGCACATGAGACGGCTCCGCGAATTGACGGCGGCAAAACGCGGGGCTGATCTAATGAAGGTCCTGGTCTGCGATCATGCAATGTTTCACATCGAAGCGGACCTGCGCTGGATCGATTTGACGAGCGCTCGGTTGACGGAATTGCGGAAGCAGGTGACTGGCGCATGAGCGGTCAACTGCCCGAATTGGTGTCGCCGGTGCTGTCTGGTCGTAGCCTTCGGGTGACGTTCGGGCCGACTGAAGCGCTTCGCGGCGTGGATATCGATATTCATGCCGGCGAGATCGTCGCGGTCATGGGGCCGTCGGGATCGGGGAAATCCACGTTGCTGCATGTTCTCGCCGGTGTCCTCAAGCCCGATTCCGGGACCGTCACCTACAACGAGACCGACCTCACGGGACTAGACGAGGCTGCGCGTTCCGCGGTGCGGCTTGGTGAGTTCGGGTTTGTGTTTCAGTTCGGTCAACTGTTGCCGGACCTGACTGCGATCGATAACGTCACCATTCCCCTGCTGCTCACGGGCATGAAAAGGCGCCAGGCCCTGCGTCAGGCACAGTCCTGGCTTGAGCGCCTGGGGTTGGAAGGACACGCTGGCAAGCTCCCGGGCGAGCTTTCGGGCGGTCAGGCGCAGAGAGTTGCGATTGCGCGCGCCTTGGTGACCGCTCCCAAAATCGTCTTCGCTGACGAGCCGACAGGATCGCTGGATTCTTTGTCTGCCGAGACCGTGATGGTGACCTTGACCGAGTTGGCTCGGGCGACGGGAACCACCGTGGTGATCATCACCCATGACCCTCGGACAGCCTCGTATGCGGATCGGGAGATCATCGTCCGAGATGGCAGAATTGCTGCCGGCCGGATCGCGGAAGCAGCCCGGCGATGAACTTCGAACTCACGAAACTCCTCACCATGAATAACCGGGAATCGAAGAAACGTCTGGTGGGGGTCTCCGCCGGCATCGCCGTCGGGGTGGCGTTGTTGCTCCTCATTTGGGGTGCGTACAACGGAATGCAACAGCGAGAACTCCGCTCCGCCTGGACACAACTCGGCGGCCGATCTGCAGTGCAGGTGAGCACCACGACCGACCCGCTCACCACAGGTCACGCACTCGCCTTCGTTTCAGGGGACTACTACCAGGGGAACGCCATCACCCGCGTCACGGTCGCCGCCCTGCCCGGGTCCACAGTCCGGATCCCGGGAACCGAGCATTTTCCCGAACCTGGAACCTACTTTGCTTCTCCCGCCCTCGCGGAACTCATCAATGCGGTGCCCGCTGATCAGCTCGGTGACCGGTATGGCACCTCTAGCGGAGAGGTGCCGGACGCCGCTCTCGCAAGTCCGGATTCGCTCGTCGTTATCGTCGGGCAAACACCCGAGAGCCTCGCCGCCGAGCCTGGCGCCGTTGTCGTCAGCGAATTTACTGGACGTGCGTTCGGGGGAAATTGGGCTTACCTGACCCTCGCGATCATCGGTGGGATCGCCATCCTCATCCCGGTGCTTCTCCTGGTTAGTATCGTGACCGGGCTCGGGGCGACCGAACGGAGGGAACGGTTTGCCACTCTTCGACTCATCGGCGCGACACCAACAGTGGTGGCGCGCATCGCAGCGACCGAGACCGCTGTGACAGGTGCCATCGGCGCCCTGGCCGGGGCGACGTTAGCGCTCCTACTGGCACCACTGGCTGCGCGGGTACCAGTCGATGGATCCACGTTCTTTGTCGCCGACATCCTCGTCGACCCAATCAGCGCCACTGTCGTTGTGGTCGCCACAGTCGCCGTGACGACTGCCGTCGCCTGGTGGCGCGCACGCCGTGCGGGTTTCGGACCGCTCGGCAACTCAAGACAACAGCACGAGCGTCCACCACGAGCCCTCTCGCTCGTCCCATTGGTTACCGGAGTTGCAGCGCTGGTTTCGACCGCGATCGCGCCGAGCAACGGCCTAATCATTCCCGGCGCCCAGCTCATCATCTTGGTCGGTTTCGTGCTGACAACTACTGGGCTCGTGATCGCGGGACCGTACCTCACCTTCTTGACGAGCCGGATGGCAGCACGGTACACGCGCAGCGCAGCCGGGGTGGTTGCCTTCAATCGCATCCGTCGTCTTCCGCGGACGACCTTCCGATCCGTCAGCGGACTGGTCATCGCCCTTTTCCTCGTCTCAGTGTTCGCCACAGCGGTGACGACAGTCCAAGAAGCCACCGCGGTGGCCGACGATGCCGAGCACCTCTCGATGTCCACGTTGATCAACCGGCCCACCGCCGAGCCAACAGAGCAGCAGCTCGCGGCCCTCAGCCACGCGCCCGGTGTGGCACACGTCGGGCTCGCCTACTTCAGGATGCTCGAGATGGATGGGCCGTTTTTCAGCCGGACCGACGCACAGCAGTTGGGTCTCATCCCCGCCTCGCAACGTGCGACCATCACAACCGAGTTCGTGGCCGTGAATCCTGGCTTCGAGGCCAACGAGCCCATCGGTGTCACAGCAGCACCAGGCATCAAGCGAGGCGATCTGGTGAACCCGATCTTGCTCATCGCCACTGACGGCACCCCGGCCGGCCTTGAGCAGGCTCGCACAGTTGCCATTCTCAGCGGCATCGAGTTCTACACTGTGCCCAGTACGCGGGCGGAACTGCAAAGCAATTACATGGCCACTCTCGGGAGTAGTTTTGCCGGTCTGGCCAACCTCGGAATCTTGATCACCGCCCTCATCTCGGTGATCTCACTCGCCGTAGCGACCATCGGAGGCATCCTCGACCGACGTCGTGTGATCGGCCTGCTCCGACTCATGGGCATGCCCGTTCGAACCCTTCGCCGCATCATTGCCAGCGAGACTGCACTTCCCTTGGGGGCCGTTTTCGGCGCGTGTATCGCCCTCGGTGTCACTGTCGCCTGGGCGCTCGTGGCCGGACTCTCCAACGGGAAACGTGCCATCGATTGGCCCGGACCCTCCTACTACATCGTCATCACACTCAGCGTGATCCTCGCCGCACTCTCCGTGCTGACAACGTTCAAGAGCGCTGAGAAAAATACAGGCATCACGACCACACGATACGAATAGCCGACCAGAGAAGCGGACAGGCAAACGCCTTCATCGGGGACCGCCGGACCTTAAGATGATGCCTACTGCTGCTTTCGCGTGACATAGCTGTTCGCTGCGGCCCAAGACCCGAACAAGACAACGAATTGCACGAGCGCGATGTACTCCGCACCGAGGGCATCCGTGAAGAGCGTGACGAGAACCGTGACGACCGTCAGCACTAATGCGACGATCCCAACGATCCCGAATGCCTGCAGGGCAAGCGATCGATCTCGCTCATCGAGGTACTTCATCGAGTTGAGCCGGTCCACGTCCGACGCGTCGTCCGGCCGGCGAAAAATGCGAACGATGTTCCAGGTCGCACTTCCTGCCACCGCCAGGATGACGATCAGAAAGACCAGGTTTCCCGTCACCCAAATGAGTGCGCCGGCGGCAACTATTGCGGCAACCACGACGCCGATATTGAGAGCTAGCGCTCGGTCAGTCTTCGACATAGAAAATCTCCTCTACGGGCCGATTGAAATAGCGGGCAATGCGCACAGCAAGAGTCAGAGATGGGTCATACCGACTGGTCTCGATCGCGTTGATGGTTTGACGCGAAACCTTCAGGATGCTTGCCAGTGCAGCCTGCGAAAGCCCCGATTCGATTCGCAGTTCTTTGAGCGCACTTCTCATATGTCAAGCGTACTTGTCACACCCGGACAATGACAAGTTAGCTTGTCACCTAACGGCGGCAAACCGCCCGCAAGACGGACGTTCATGGACGCAGATTCGGCGCCAAGTCGCAGGACTTCCGAAGTCTCGGGGGAGTGGCGTTCGGGAACCCTGTGCGGGCTGGCCTGCCCACAACGCCGTCCTGTTTTTCCGGAAGGCCCGAGGCTGTTGACAAGTTCGCTGTCGCGGGACGAGCCTGTGAAGGTGATGACACCTGAGAGAAGCCCTACGGCTCTTGTGCCCTGTGGGACGGGTGATGACGACCTCGAGGTCGTTGCCTGGGGTGGTCCTACCGGGGAATGGCTCGAAACCACCGAGGCGGTTCGACCGAGCCCCAACCTCGAATACTTCATTCGCACTATGCACCGTGAGGGGATGCGGCCGATGGGGCACGGGGCCGGTGTCTCTCTGGATGGCCGTATTCAAGGTGCTGCCCGAACGGCGGTGATGGACTTGTTTCTGTCGGCGATCCCGCCGGAAGAACCTGGGCCCGAGTCGATCGCTGCCGTCGAGGAGGCCATGGGCCGCGCAGACGAACTCGGCGATCAAGTTCTCAACCGGGACGTATGGTCTCTGGATCGGCTGGATGTTGACGATCGAGTCTTTGCTCTGCTCGTACTCCGCGTTCCAGAAGGATTCGCTGCGGTTGCCGATATCGGTCCGTGCTTTGTCGGAGCCTACGGTCGATCGCAGCCACCAGCGTGGCGTTGGACCTTCCGGCGAGCCGCAGAACTGCACTCCTCCCTGTGAGTCCAACGTCCGATCTGACCCGCGGGGGAACCTACTGCGGGCCGAGTTCCGTGCGGCGGTGCTTATTCAGTCAGTAGCCGTTCCAAGGTTTGTAACGCTTGGCTAAAGAACACCGGATTGGTGTGTTCGTAGTAATGCAGGCCGCCAATCGCCATCTCGAAAGCCCAACCGCGTCCGCGCTCCTGGGCCGCAACGTCGAGCCCCATTGCGGTGATGAATGTACTGCGTGCCGGTTCCTCGAAGAGAACCCACGCAGGTTGGAGATCAGCAGCCGGATCGCCAACTGCCGGCGTTCCAACATCCACCATGCCCGTGAGCACTCCGTCGTTCATGAGGAAATTACCAGGCATGGGGTCGCCATGGATGCGCAGCGGAGGGTCGATATGTGGTCGGGCTGAAAGCGCCCGCTCCCACACGGCCGTCGCCCTAACCCGATCGATGAGATGGGCTGATCGGTCAATCGACTCCCGCACCCAGGTCGTGTCGGCGAGCGGGCTTCCTCCTCGACCAACGCCATTCCATGGCAGACCGACCGACGGCAACGACTGAATCGATCCGATCACGGTTGCGAGGTCAGTCGCGAGACGAACATCCCGAGACACTGTTAATCGGTCGAGTGATCTTCCAGGCAACCATGTCCATAGGGACCAGACACCCGCGTACCCTTCAAACGGTTCACCCACACCAATCGGCTGTGGCACCGCGATGTCGAGAATGTCGGTGAGAATGATCGCGTGCTCCTGTTCACTGCGAACACTCTCTCGTGCGACATCCGAATCGGTCGGCACGAGCGGCAGTCGGGCGACGACGTGCTCACCGACACGAAACGGCGCGACAACGGTGCCGGCTGACTCGACATGCTCCACGGGCAACCCAGCGAAATCGCTAAACTGCGCCGCGATCGCCGCGGCCACTTCGCCCGCAGCAAGCTCCACTTGACCCTCATGCATCACATAGTCCATCCTCACGCACGCGACGTCGCTGAGAGGAACCCTCAACGGAACGTTCGAGGACGCTAGTGGCCGGTTGCTCGTGCCGCTGCGATATCGGCTGCTATCCGGTCTATGGTCGCGTTCTCAGCCCATGACGAATCGATTCGCGCTTCTGAGACGAAAGTCAGAGGCTGCCAGCCGTGGTACCAGTCCTTCATCTCGGCACTGCCAAAGGAGACTGACTTCGCACGCGTGACGTGTCGGCTCGACGTCTCCGCGAGGGTGAGATCGCAGGCGTAGAAGAGGCTGGCCCCCGTTGTCTCGTGACTGAGTTGTTTGAGCATGGATTCGTAGCGTGTGGCATTCAGGATGCCTTCGATGATGACGACGAGCCCTCGTTTCAGGCATGTCGTTGCTGCTTGTTCCATCAGATTGATGTTGAGCGCACCGGCAACATCGCCTTCTCGCAACACCGTTCGACGAAAATAGTCTTGTTCAAGTAGTGCGCAGTCGCCGGCGGCGAATCGTTCTTGTACGCCCTTAGCGACCGTCGACTTTCCAGACCCGGAGTTGCCGCGGAGAACAACCAGGACAGGGCGTAACGATGAGGTAGCCACCACGCAACGCTAACGGTGATCTAAGCCCGCCCGCCCCGCTAAAGAGCAAACCCACGAATGGGCCCTTTTCTGGGCGATCAGCCTCTCGTCGTCGCCGCTTAGGGCGACTGCTCGAGGAACGTGTCGATCGTTCTCCGGAAGGCAGCCGGCTGTTCGACCCATGGGTAGTGCCCACTGCCTTCGATGACCACGCATTCACCTGCGGGGAAGAGGCGTGTCAGCGCGGCCATCGGCGCTAATCCGGTGAGGCAGTCCTCGGCTCCGGCAATCACCAACACGGGGGCCTTCACCTGCCCCAGCCGCGCCGCGAGGTCGCGCGGTGGGGCGACACTGAAATACGCCTTCGTGGCGGGTAAGCTCCAACGCCCAGTGGTCGCATGGGATCGCTCGGTTGCACCCCAGGTTGAGTATCCTGCCGGCGCTGACTCCTGTTGCCAGGCGTTGAACCCGTCATCGTCAACCGTCTGGGGCCCCGCTTTCAAAGCTGCGAAAGCGGCTTCGAAAACCGAATCTCCGCGCCGCTTCTCGCTGAGCGTATGGGCATCGGATGGCTCATCGACGAGATAAGCCGCCGGAGGAGTGATCAGTACCAACCGGGCAACGCGGAGCGCGAACTGCGCCGCGTAGGCAATGGCCAATCGCGTCCCCGCCGAGTGAGCCACCAGCACGACGCGATCAAGGCCGAGATGAACGCGCAGGTGTTCGATGTCGTCGGCTTGAGTCCAGAACGACCCCAGCTTTTCCTGGTTGGGCGCGGCCGTGCGTCCGACACCTCGCAGGTGGGGCACGATGAGGCGGTGCCGATCGCTGAGCCCGGCCAGATCACCAAGGTAGCTGGGGTGGCGGGCCGCTCCTCCGGCAAGGACAATAACCGGGCATTTGTCGCCGTCGCTGCCCGTGTGGCGCACGTCATCGTAGTGAAGTGCTGAACCGTCGTAGCTTTCGTAGCTTGGCATCACTTGACGGTACACGGCACACGAAAGGGAACGTCATGCGGGCGGGTGCGTCGCCTCTGTTCGCCAGACTGCGCGGAGGATTGCGATGGTGTCTTCGAGGGTGACGAGTGCGCCTTCGCTTGCTTCGGCGAGGGCGCGGGCGTGCTCGATGACCGCCTGTGGAGCCCGGGATGCGCCAGGGGCCACGCGGGTGCCGGCGGCGGTGCGGGTGACGATGAGTCCGTCGCGTTCCAAAGATTTGTAGGCCTTTGCGGCTGTGGCCTGTGCGACGCCGAAATCTCTGGCGGTTTGTCGGACGGTTGGCAGGCGTTCGCCGTCCCCGAGTTGTCCGGAGCGGATCGCTCCGCGGAAGAGCGCATCGATTTCATCCGCAGAGCTCGGCGTGGTCCCGGTCATCGCCGTGGTCCGGTGGTCGAGACTTCATACTCCGGTGTTGCGAGGCGTGAGCGTCGTGTCGCGAGTGCGGCTCGGGCGGTGTCGACCGCAAGTCGGAGGAGGAACGCGACTCCGCCAGCCTGGAGTGCATAGCCCAGGAGGTTCATGGGACGGGCGATCGCGTCGTAGCCGCCGGCTACGAGAATGCGCGGATAGGACTGATTGTCGGATACCCACTGCTCGTCCAAGCCGACCAGAGCTTGCCCGGAGGAACCGGTGTGCATCCACACGGCTCCGAGCGTTGTGATGAGTCCACCGAGCAGGATGAACGTGAACAGTCGAGCGGTTGGCTCTCGTTCCGAGCGCACGCTGGAGGCGGTCGATCGGGCGAACACGGGCCGGTTGGCGTCCGTGTGCAGCACGGCGAAAAAGACGGTGCAGGCCAGTGCCAGCGCCACGAGAGTGGCGAGATGGTTCGGCCATCCTGCCCCGGACAGGTAGCCGTACCCGCTGTTGAAGCTCATGTAGATCGGCAGGTCAGTGTAGTCGGGAACGTTCCCAAAGAACGGTCCGTCTTCGGGCGCGGTCCTGGCGATCGCGATCTGCCATACGGCAGTCAGCGCGAGCAACGTCGCGGTGATTCCGGAGATCCAGAGCAAGGTGCGAGACGCGAACGCATGCCACGGGCGCCGCGGAACAATTGAACGCTCTCCCGGCGCGGGAAGTGGGATCCGTCGAAGGGCTACGGCCGCCGCAGCCACCACCAGTGTCGCCGCAAATAGCGGGGCCGGCCTGCGCCACCAACCGTCATACCCGGATGCGTCATAGGTCGACACTGCGATCGCGCTGACCGCCGTCGCGACGGCAACCACGAGTAATGAACCCGCGACTCCTGCCCAGGTGAGAGTTGCCGTGCGCCGCCCGGTCTGGGGGAGTGAAACCATCCGCCGGGGACGAACCCACGACAGAGCGAAGAGGACCAGGCCGAAGGTGATGGCCACTTCCAGAGGTAGCAGGTCTTGAACGGCGTGCACGAAGAGAAAGAGGAAGTTCATTTAGGCCCCCAGAAGATCGAATCCCTCGCGATCATCGCGAGCATTGTGCTGTAAAGGTAGCACAAGATTGTGCTATCGAAACAGTGCAAGTTGGCGCGGGACCATTCGTGTTCGATCGGGAACCTTATGCGGGCGCTGGATTGCGTAGGTGACGCCAAACTGGAGGTATGCAGATATGCGACCTAACTTCGGCGAATTTTGGAGCAGCGACGTCGCTCTGGATCAAAGCAGGGCTGACGCGCCCATGGAATCCACCCGAGCTCGACCTGCAGCGTGCCCTCGACGGCGTGACCTCGAAAGTGCTTGGCGCTTTCGACGTTGACGGCCGGTTGGTTGGAACCGTGATGGTCGGGCACGACGGACACCGCGAGTGGGTGTACTACCTAGCCGTCGATGAGACTCAGCGTGGGACAGGGTTGGGAAGACAGCTGATGACGGCAGCGGAAAACTGGCTGCGCGACCACGGCGCCGTGAAAGTTCAGCTGATGGTCCGTTCGACCAACGAAGCAGTACTCGGGTTCTATGAGCATCTCGGATACGCAGACTCCGATGTCCAAGTGCGTGCAAAGCGATTAACTTGAACCGCTTCGCTTTTTGATCTGAGAACTTGGGCGTTCCATTGGCTGAGAAACCAAGTGGGTCCGCTGCCGTGTGCCCAATGAGAGTGCCGGCATGGCGAACCTTCGCCGGGACGTGGTCCCCGGGGGACGGTTCAGCTGGTGGGCTGTCCTGCTCGCCAGTTGCGTGCACGGGTCAGTATCTGCTGGATGACTGCACTCTTGGCGTCGGCGTAGTGGTTCATGTCGCTCCAGATGTTCGCAGCGAGCGACCGCTTCGTGGATTCGTAAAGTGCACGGTCTGCAGCGCTGACCCGGAGCCAGTCGCGGAGGTCGAGGTAGTCGATTTGCTCAGCGGTCTCTGGCGGAAGAACGTGCACGTGGAAGTCCAACTCCGCCGTGCGGAGCATCCGGTGGCCGTGTTCTCGGACACGGAGCTGCAACCCGATGGATTCCATGGGCACAAGGTAGGACTCCTCGTCGTCAATGTTGGCCACGACAAGCAGCATGTCGATCACCGGTTTCGCAGCCAGTCCAGGGACTGAGGTCGAACCGATGTGTTCGACCGACAGCGCAGCTGGGCCCAGGGAGTCCTGGATCTTTTGAGCCATGGAAGCTGCTTTTGAGGGCCATGTGTCGTCGTGATCGACGATGACGATCGCCCGTTGCTCACGACCACCGATCAGGATGGTGTCGAGTTCCGTGTCTCTTGTCTGGTCCATCCAGCGAGTCTGGCACGACAGACTCGGCCGTCGAGGCTTAACTGAAGCCCGCCAGCAGGGGAACCCCCTGCGGGCGGTTCTCGTAGTGCTGCAGCTTCCGGTGGCGCACCCTTCGTGTGGGACTTATCGATGGACGTCGGCGGATCGTGGCTCGGCCCATTCCGGCTGGTCTGCTCCCCACGGGCGACCGATCCACCTGTAACTATCTGTGCCGTCGCTGATGCTGATCGCGGGCGCGGCGCAGGTGACGGTTCCTCCTGGCGTTTCTGTGTTCACGGTTTGGATCTCGTGTGGGCTGGCTTCGGTTGGCGGGGTGTGAGGTTGGGCGAGTAGCTCTTGAGCTACCCGGGCCAGTGAAATGTCGACGGTCCACCCGTGCCCGTCGAGGTGCCGACGTCGAAGTGCTGACATGATGCCGGCGGCAAGCAGGTACCCGGCGGAGTGATCCAGAGCCTGGGCGGGCAAAGCACCCGGTCTGCCGGCACCATCAGCGTGGATCCGGGCGATGCCGCTGGCTGCCTGGACGATACTGTCGAATCCACGACGCTCGGCCCAAGGTCCACTCAGCCCCCACGCGCTCACCCGGCCGATAACGAGTCCCGGATGGCGGTCGTGGAGTTCAACCGCGGACAGGCCGAACCGGTCGAGGCTGTTCGGCCTGTATCCCGTGACAACAACGTCGGCGTCGGTCAACAGCTGTGTGAGGCGGTCTCGATCCGGTTTGTAGCCGAGATCAAGGAGCGCTGAACGCTTCCCTTGCCCAGTATCGAGGTGCTGCCAGGGGAGTTCCGGCATGCCAGGGCTATCGAGGCGCAGGACATCTGCCCCGAAGAACGCGAGACTGCGCGTGGCCACCGGCCCGGCGATGACCCGGGTCAAGTCGAGAACCCGGACGCCCTGCAGCGGCGTGCAGCTGTCGGCCGACCCCAGACCATGGAGGCCTGACTCTCCGCCCTGGCGCTCCAGGCTGATGAAGGATTCCGATTTCAGGGCTGCGGCTTGAGGATGTCCTCTCCAATTGTGCGGGCTGCGAACCGCGTTGATGACGGCGCCAGAGTCTGCGGCTTCATCCTCCAGATCGAGGGCGCTGCGGCGCGAAATCGCGTGAGCGACAGCGTCGGCGGTGGCGGAGCCATCTAATCTCAGAAGTGAGCGCAAGGCCGTTTCGTGGTGGGGGTAGTTGGCGTGAGTGCGAACCCAGCCGTCGCTCGAGGCGAAGAAACCGGACAGGGACGCCCACGCAGGTGCGGGGTTCCCGTTCCACCTGAAGAGTTGGTCACTCCGGTAGGCGCCGGAAACAAGTTGCGGGGCAATGCTCACCTGCGGAACTTCGCTCGCATTCGGGTCGCGCACGCCCGTGCGGACAAGTTGCAGCAGCGAGGCCATGAGCTTGGTCGCCGCGACGCTGTCTGCGGCAAGACCCGCGACTGGCAGCGGCGAAGAAAGCGGCACGGGTCCGGCTGAACGAACGCGATCGCTTAACTCCGGGAGCTCCGCGGAATCGGAGAGAAACGTGCGGAGGAAGGTGCCCATCGGTTGCCTCCCACAAACCCTCGACCGTTCACGTGGGCGTGAAGCCAAACGATCATCGGTGGGCCCCACTTTATCCCCACCGCATGGATTCCAATTGATGATGTGAGTCCGAGCAATCAGGGGACGGAATCAAAGAGAGGAAAGCCGGCGATAGGCAGGCCCTCACGGTGATGGCTCCTTCAACGAACCCTCACGTCACAGAATGGGCGTCGGCGATCGGTTTGTGAGTTTTGGCGCGCTCTGGCGGCATTCTGTGATCGCTAAATGGCGCATCGAGCTACTGCCGCGAGACTCTAGAGCGGCCCACCGTCTCGTATCCCATGTGTTTCGACACACTTAGGTTATGAGCCATTTCACTCGATTTGACTGCAGCCGGAAGATATCTGGTGCCACGACTGTTGCGCGTTTCCATGATCCCCGAAGCCATACTAAGACGCTTAGAAGCGTGCGCTCATGCCCGTAAGTCGAGCCCATCAGGGAAACTTGTCGGACTGGCGGACGAAACGACGATAGCCGGACAGGTCATTAGTGAGACCCTTCTGAGGAGGAGCCATGACAAGAGATCCGCTCGACGAGCTGCTGGATCGTTCCGCACCGTACGCGCCAGAGGATGTGTCGGAATCCGTGACGACGGTCTATCAGGCGATGGCGCAGGATGCGCGGGCGCAGGTTCGAAGGCCACGACGGCGCTCCCACTACGCCATAAGTGCGGGGCTGACGGTAGTGCTCGCGGGCGGCGTAACAGCGGCCGCGGCGGCCGGCCTGTTCTCCTGGAGTGGTTGGGCGAGCGATCCTGACATCACCTATTCCTTCACGCTGCCAAGCGGTCGGCAGTGTGAAGAACGAATTCTCGTAAACGACAACGCCACAGCCGGGGACGGCCTCAGGACTCCCTCCGCAGGGGGAGCGGCGCTGAAGGACTGGGCAGATTCGGCCGATTTCGACTCGCTCATAGACGTGCGGGCGGAGGTGGCCGCCCTCGACCCCGCCGACGGACTGTCCATCGCCTTGAAAAAGTCGGGTGCGATCCAGCCGGACCCGACGGGGCCTGACGCCATCATGATCGTGCTGCGCGAGGCAGGTGGGATCGAGGTCGTCCCAAAAACCGTGCCAGGGCCAACCTCCGATGATCTCTACGCAAACGCGGTCGACACTGCGCTGCTCCGTCTGCTTCAACAAGAGGCGGTCAAGATCGGAGCTTCCAGCGACTGGTCCACTAATCTCCAGATGCAGTGCGAGCCCTCCCAGTGACCCGCCCCGACTCAATTGCGGCGGAACTCACCTCAAACGCGCCGGCACTGCTTAGATATCTCGTCCGGAGGGTCGGAGTGGATGACGCCGCCGACCTACTAGGGGAAACAATGGTCGTTGCGTGGAGACGTGCGCGTGAATTTCCCCAGCAACCCGAGCGCGCACGAATGTGGTTGTTCGGGATCGCTCGCGGTGTCCTGCAAAACCATGCCAGGGGAGAACGGAGACGATGGGCTTTGGCGGACCGCCTTCGTGGGGAGTTGCGGCCCGCGGAATACCCGTCCGCCGATGCGGGCGATGAGGTAAGAGATGCCGTTGAACGCCTCGATGCCGATTTGGCTGAAATTGTCCAGCTCGTTCACTGGGAGCACCTCACGCTTGCGGAGGCGAGTGAAGTTCTCGGCATCCCTGCTTCTACGGCTAGAGGCCGCTACCAGCGCGCCCGCGAACAACTCCGCTCCAGCCTCAACGACACGATCACGCAGGACGAGCGCCGCGTCAAGGCGACATCCTCCACAGAGCCTCGGGCGTGTCCGTAAGGCGGACCTTCATGGGGCACAGAATTCGCCGCCATGGCTTCGAGCCGGCATTGAGCAGCTGAGTGGCATTTTGGAACCCTTGACGGGCGGACCTCCTTTCGTGCCGGCCCTCGCGTTGAAAACCAGCGCGCTCAGCGGCACGCCACGAGCCTTCGTTCCAGGGCTCCACGTATAGCTCGAGCCGGTGCAGTTGCCCGAGAGTCCGAGCCCAGTCGACAACGGCGTCGATCGCGTCGGCGGCGTATCCGCGGTTTCGAGCGGAGGGTCGAATCCAGTAGCCGACGCTCACGCATCCGTGACACTCATGTTCAACACAGAGGCCGATTTGTCCCACGGCAACGTCATTCTCGTCAGCGATAGCGAAGGAATACCCCGTCCGAGTGTGCAACCGTTCGAGTGGAAGTGGTGGCTGCCAACGAGAACGATTCTTGAAGCCCTAACGCCTGTCCTCACCTTCCTTCCCGTTCACCTGTATAGTCTGACTCCGCGCCTCAAGAGACGGTTCCTCATGAACACAGCTTCCAGTGTCAAGCGGCCAGTGGCCCGGTGGCGATTCGTTTGGAGCTACATCTGTCTAGGCGTCGCCGTAGCTGCAACCGCCTACCTGATCTACAACTATTCGGTCCAGATCCCTAAGCTGCTGAAGTCGAACCCGGCGGACCCGGGTTGGGCGTCGCTCGGATTCTTTATGACCCCGATCATCATCGGTCCGTTCATGGTCATACCTATGATCGCCTCGATCATCCTGAGGTGGACATGGCTGAACATCACCGGCCTTGCAGTCATGCTGATGCTGCTTCCGGTTCCGTACGTGTTTGATGCGGTTGGGGTAACCAGACCTTTCTTGGAGCTTTAATTCCTGCCCCAACATGTCTACGCGTTGCCTCGTTAAACCTGAACATTGACTCGGAACGACTCGAGGAACCCTCTGCGGGCGCCCTCCTGACTTGGGTGACGTTTGCGCCTTCAGGCTGGAATGGTGAGGCCGATTGGGCCGGCCTCGGCAGGTCCGCCGCATCGTTGTGTGCCGCCCACGCGAACCCAATTGAGTGAAACGTCCCGCTCAGCGAGGACCTCTCCGCTTTCCGAGAGGGCACGCAGGACCGCTTTGTCCGGCGCTGCCATTTCCATCGAGATATTCCAGGTGCTGTCATCGATCTTGGTAGCGAAATAGGGGATTCGAGTTACTGAAGGCTCTGGCGTAAAAGTCTCGAGTTGCTGGGGATCGAGGGTTTCAAGGCCGACGGGGTCGTCTGACTGCTGCAGGACCGGTGCGGGTACCGAACACACGCCGTCTGCACACAACTCCACGACGCTGACGTCTTCTGTTCGGCCTTCGAGCTTGACCTCTACGGTGTTGTTCCACGCGATTGCCGGGCACGCATAGACAACGGAGCAGCCGGGCAATGCCAGGGTCAAAAGAAACGCAGCGCCGAGACCCATCAACCGTTTTCGTGTCGACGTTGCGGCACCCATTTCATCCTCTTCGTTGAATGTCATTGGACAACAGCTTTTTAGCGTTTTCATCCGGACGGCGACCCTGCGTGAACGAGTCGTCCGGGAACTGCGGATGCGTCGGGAAGAGCGAAACCGCCGGCATCCCCCTCATGACTACTGGGATTCGAGGTCTGGTACGCCGAGCCTCCCACGTGGTCTGTACTGTCGAGCCCATCGTCACCAAGTCGTGATCCTGGGGATGTGGGCCGGTGTGAGGCGCTAGTAGTGTCGACACCAATCGACCTGGGGGGAACCAGATGAATCGCTGCTCAATAGGCCTTTTCGCGGTGGCCGCGTCACTGTTGCTCTTGACCGGCTGTTCGGGTTTTGCTGAACCGGGGCCCGACAGCACGGGCACTCCTACTCTCAGCCCGCCAGAACTCCCCGAGGGCTTCAAAGATCGCGGCGACGGCGTTGCGACGCGCTTCGTCGACGAGGAACAGTGCGGACAAGGCAGATGCAGCCAGATTGAGATCTACGCATACGATTCTTGCTCCAGCGGCGTGTACGTCAGGGCAGACACCATGGACGAGTCTGGTGTCGTAGTCGGATTCAGTAACGGGTTCACTGGCTCTCTCGCCAAAGGCGACAAAGCCATTGCCACCTTGCCAATCCACGAGGATGCCGCGACTGACGTGAAAATCACCAAAGTGAAATGCCACTAAGCGGTAAGACAATCGGCCGTGACGATTCAGTAACGAGGTGAACTGGATTCCCGCAGCGCTCGATACACTCGCGAAATGATACGCACCCGCGTCCGCCTGTTAGCGATCCTCGCGCTGGGCACATCGATGGCTGGTTGTTCTATCGATGGCGGCGATGATTGTCTTGCGGTTGCTTGGGCAAGCAAAGTGTCAGTTGAGCTGACGGGCGACACTGGCGACGTTACGACCATTGAGCTGCTCTGCGACGGCAGCCCTTGTCAAGACGGGACGGTAGAGCGCTTGAAGGGGCTCGAGAACCCGAATGAACCCACACCGGTTCCCACCGCAGACGTGACGGATGCCAACGTGACCCAGGTCGACGGCGATACCTGGACTACGTCATTTATGCTCGACGTTCCTGACCGGGCAACGGTTCGTGCCATCGCATCAAACGGTGAGGTGCTCGCGGAGCGCGATGTGATCTTTGAATGGAAACGCGTCGGCGGCTCGGAGCTCTGTGGCGGACCCATGGAAGCTGAACCGATCACTCTGGATATCCGGCCCTAAATCACAAGCGATTGCGCGGGTGTAGCAGGTTGCTCTCCGGCAGCAGCAGTAACGGGCGGCAAGCAGGTGTGGCTCCGGATGCGGGCTGGACTGGGTCGACGAGGACCGGACACTTCTGCATCGTTGCGATTCATCAGGGGGGTGCCAGATCGCCCATAAGTCGGGCGTCCACGGCAGCAGATTCGGCGCCAATTCGCCGAGGTTCCGAGGTCCCGGGGGAGTGGCGTCACCGTGGTCGCGTATCCTCAGGGGTCTTGCCGGGTAGTTTGTCTAGCCGCTCGTCCAGGCGTCCACGCTGATGTCGAACCCGGCAGCACCGCAGGCCGCGCTGACACCGGTCAGGGCTTGACCCCACTCTGGCGACAGCGGATCGATTGGCTCGTTGGCCGCCGACGGCAACAGGTCCTTCAAGGCCTCCACCTGGTCGGCCACCGCGGAGCCGGGCACGGTGTCCACTTGGGCCGTCAGTCGCGCGACGAGCCGGGCGGCCCCTTCGAACTCCTGCTGCAATGAGGGCTCTGCGAGGAGCGAACCGTGCACATTGTGCATAAATGTGAAAACGTCACTCACCTGCGCGCACGTTTCCTCCACGGTCACAGTGGCGGCGGGAGGCGACGCGGTGACGAGCGAGGCATCCGTTTGAGTGCCGACGACGAAACCGACACCAAGTGCGATAAGGATGCCGAGAATCAGGAGGGCGTTGCGGCTGCGTCTCCCGCCGGGCAGCGCGGTCTCGTCGAGTGGCTCCTCAACAAGCTGTTGGAACGAACCCTTGGAACTCACCTCGTGCACTGTCCGGGGACCAGCCACACTCGGTGCCGCCGGTGGGCCGGGGGAGCGGGCCGGCTGGGTGACGGCCCCGGATTCTGCCGACCTGACCGCGATGGCAATCGCGGCACGGTCGGCGGCAACTGTGGCCTGCAGCTCCCGCAGGGCGAGGGTGGCCTGTGGATCGCCAACGGAGTCGCCGTTCGCAGAGAAAACGCGCTTCTGAAGGTCGCGCAGCTGGTTGGCCGGGGACGGTGTGCCATCCGGTGCTGCGTCCGCGGGGTGTGCCGCCCACCAGAGAGCGTTGAGCACGTGCTGGTCGCCTGAATAGGCGACCCGCACCGCCGCCAGGAAGGCCGGATCACGCTGCGCTCGAGCGAAAATGTCTTCGTCGCCGTGGCCACGCACCAATGAGAGCCCCCAATCATTTATTCGGCCAGCATGGCACAGTGCCCGCGCCCCGCGCCGCCGCGCCCGCCGGTGCGCCGCCAGCCGGCGTCGCGGGGGAGCTGCGCTGCTTCGCGGCAGGCGTGCCACGCGCTCAGCGGCGCACGATGCGCGCAAGACGGATTCTGCGGTACCGGCCCCACGAATGCCGCAGACCGGGGAGATGAAGGACCTGGCCCTCGACAGTGACGGCCCCGTGTGCCCAGCGTGCTGGGCCGAGATGACCAAGGTCCAGGACGCCAGCCCGCTGCCGAAGTTCCTCGGTCTGGGTCAGTAGCCGAATCCGCTGAGGCGCTGCTGGTCGTTTACGGTCGATACTCTTTCGGCGGCGGCGATGTTGGCAGGTCGCCTGGGGCAGCTCGGCCTCCGAAAGTCATGGTGGCGATCGAGGACAGCCCGGCACCGATGCCCTTGGCGAGGAACGACAGGATTGCCCCAAGGACTTGCCATAGCCCAGCATGGCCACGTGACTGTGTCATGCGGTACCTCAATCTCTGGGTCGTGTGCGTCTCGGCGTCGAAAGCCTGCACGATCGCGCAGCTACTTTTCGGCGCGTGCTTACCACTCTACGAGGGTGGTCAACGTGTGACCAGTAGGCACAAGTACAAGATCGTCTGTACGTCTACCCGGTGTCACCAGCAGCTAAAAGAGCGTGACATTCTGCCGTCACGCGTGGACTCATCCGCTGTCCCGCAAGCCGGACGTCCACAGACGCAGATTCAGCGCCAATTTGCCGAGGTCCCGAAGTCTCGGGGGAGTGGCAGTTGGGAACCCCCTACGGGACTGCTGCGGGCATTCGCCGATGTAACTCCGGGCGGGCACGACCTGGACACATTTACTGCACTGACGCGTGGAATTCCACGATGTATTTCCGCAGCTCTTCCGGGTGTTCGAGCATTGGGAGGTGTCCGCCGTCGATCCGTTTCTTGAAGTCGGGTGCGAGCCGGGTGGCAAAACCTTCCTGAAGCGCCGGCGAGATTTCTCGGTCGTTGGTTGTTGTGACGTACCCGCGATGGTGCGGCATGTCGAACATCGGTGTGCGGTCTCGATAGTAGGCCTGGGATTCGGGTGTGAAGTCGTTGACGAGCCGTTTACTTAGATTGGCATCAAGACCTGAGGCTATTCCGGCACGAAGAGCGGATGCTGGTGGACGGGTGCCCGCCACACGCATGACAGCGCTGAGCATCAGGCGGTTGGGCAGTGGCATGGCACCGATGAAAGAGCCGCGCGGCTCAGGAATGACGGCAGTGACTGCGAGGATGCCGCGCACTCTCGCGGGTGCGAGCGCAGTCATGGCAGCTGCCACGAGGCCGCCTGCCGAGTGCGCGACGATCGAGATCGCGCCCGGGCTGGCGCTGTCGAGCGCGGCTTGGGCGTATTGGAGCAGGCTCGCGTTCGAGCCTTCGGGCCGCCGCGCAACCGGTGCATCGAGTCCTGTGGTGGCATCATCCCAGATCCACGCGGGGAGACCGGCGCCGGAAATGAGGAGAAGTGTTGTCGAGGTCATATGTACGACCGTACGGAGAGAAGCCGACACGCAGCGGACGGGTACTGTTAAAATTGTGGCGTTCTCCAAATCAACCGACCCGCACCTCACCTTGCGACGCATCGAGCGCCAACATGCGCTCATAGAGGAACTGCGGCGGTATCGGGGCTCACCCCGCTCCGGAGTCGCCCTGGCATCGGCGCTTGGGGTTACCTCACGAACGATCGAGCGAGACATCACGCGAATGCGACAGTCGGGCATCCCGATCCGAGTGCAGCGCGGGCCACACGGCGGCTACGCCTTTGAGGCGCGCTCGTCAACCGCACCAGTCGTCCTGGACCCTGGAGAAATTGCCGCCCTCATCGTGGCACTCGTTGCCCTCGGCCCGACAGCTACTGAATCGGCACGCACGAGCATGATCAAGCTCATCAACGCCCTTCGGCCATAAGACAATGCCCGACATATGGCTCCGAAAGGGTTGTCGAATCCCCGCCCGCAAGCCGGACGGGCACGGACGCAGATTCGGCGCAAACTCACCGAAGGTCCGAAGTTTCGGGCGAGTGGCGTTTGGGAACCCCTTGCGGGAATGATTGCCGCAGCCGCAGCCGCAGCCGCAGCCCGACCACCGGCCGCGTCAGTTCGGGACATCGTCCGGGCAGGCGCGTTGGCTGCGGCGTTCCCGCCTTCTCCTTAGGGAATCAGTCGCTGGTCTCGGAGGCTCTGGAAAATTCTCAGGAACATTGCTTCGCTATCAACATATGTGTGGAAGCCAGTACGTCTCGATTTTGAGGTGTCGGCGATGACGTCGTAATCCCACGCAAAGACGAAGTCGCCAAACTGCCAGGAGGACACATCAGA
The DNA here is from genome assembly GCF_004402345.1 of Cryobacterium sp. TMT2-15-1. NCBI lineage: Bacteria > Bacillati > Actinomycetota > Actinomycetes > Micrococcales > Microbacteriaceae > Cryobacterium > Cryobacterium sp. TMT2-15-1. Next base: position 22,442 of record NZ_SOGD01000059.1, read on the forward strand.
GTAGGGAGTCCTTGCCAGATCGTGCTTCGCAACCATTGCGTCCCAGAGGTCGGACTTGTCTGCCATCACGTCGCTCAGGCTCATCTGCAGCGGTGGCGCTACCTCGAGGTCGAAGAACGCTGCAATTTTCGGCCACATCGACGACCAGCGGAACATGTCCCCGTTAGTGATGTTGAAAGCTTGGTTCCTGCTGCCAGGGTTCGTTGCCGCCCAGACGGTGGCTTCCGCCAGCAGACCCGAGTCCGTCATCTCGATCAGGCTTGTGTAGGCCCCGGGCTTGCCAGGGAACCGAAACGGGACGCCGAGCTCTTTGCTGATGGAGGCGTACACCGCAATCACCATGGCGAGGTTCATGGGGTTACCGAGCCCAATGCCGGCCACAACCGAGGGGCGCAATGCCGACCATGACCAAGCGGCGTCGGCCTGACGGCGCTCAAGGAACTGCTGCTGGTCCACATTGAACTCCGGCGGCATGTGCGGTGGATCGTCCTCACGGGCCGGCGTTGAGAAGGGCCCCAGGTGAGCGCCATAGACCTTGTACCCCTGCATCAAACTGATGTGCTCTAGCTTCGGCGCCACGGGTTCGATCGCATCGACAACATTTGTGAGCATCGCCAAGTTCGGCGGCACCAGTTCCGCCCAGCTGGCGCGATCCTGATAGGCGGCATAGAAGACGTGGGTGACCTCAGTCAGGCTGGCGAGCTTCACAGCGGTGTCGTCCTTGTCCAAAAGGTCAACGGCGATATGCCGAATCGATCCCTGACTCACCCCTCCCCGCCGAGAAAGCCCGATGATCGTCCAGCCTCCCACGCGATCAAGGTGCTCGATCAAGTTCCCGCCGATCACACCCCGTGCTCCGACGACCAATGCAGTTCTCAGCGCCATGGTTCCCCCTCCATCGTTAAATCGTGATTTATCGATTCCAGTTCTAGCACAATATCGCTACATCGCGATATCACGATTTGCCGCTATGCTGGAGTCATGGGAGACCTCAGCGACGATCAACTGGTGAGCGCCTTCAAAGCGCTCGGCCACCCAACTCGCTTGGCAATCTTGGGCTGGCTCAAGGACGGCAACTCATTTCCGCCGCAGGATCGGCCAGCGGACGAGGTCGGAGTGTGCCTGAAGCACATTCAAGCGCGTGCAAACGTGTCGCAGTCCACCGCCTCACAGTTCATGGCGACGCTGCAACGCGCAGATCTTGTGATCTGTACTCGCATCGGCCAGTTCTCGCACTACCGTCGTAACGAGCAGACCATTGCCAAACTCGGCGAGGCCATCGGCGGCGATATCTAGCCACATTGCGGCCCCGTTCACCGCAAGCCCCGGGCGAACCGGAACCACTATGGCGCTCTGATGTACGCCACCATGGCGGACGTCTACGGACGCAGATTTGGCGCCAATTCGCCGAGACTCCGACGTTTCGGGGGAGTGGCGTTTGGGAACCTCTACCGGTCACGCGCATTCCTCAGCGGGACATGACCCCGGAAGGCTCAGGCCTTACGAGCCGCCACAGAGAACATCAGCGGTACCCTCTCGCGACCCGAGGCCAAAGCAAATCCGGCCGGCGTCTCTACGAGTGGGGGCAACGGCTTCCAGGGCATAGCGGCCCGTCCACCCTCGCAGGCCGTCGAGGTGCGAGTGTGGTCGACCACGTGCTGCCCGCGGAGGTTCCTTGGCCGTCCCCAGCCTGATCAATCCGTGCAACGTTCGGCTCGCGGCCTCAAGCGTCGTTCGGTCAAGGCCTCGACGGCTTGGAGGCTCAGCGCGTTACCGCGCCGTGCCTCCACGCCGTCAGCTCGCCGGGACGCGACCTCCGGGGTCAGGCGGCCATCGCCCCGTAACGCTTGTGGCCCTTGACGTCGTAGCGGTCGAGCATCATGACCTTCGACCAGACGCGGATGAATTCGCGGACGAACCGCTCTTGCTCGTCGCTGCCCGCGTAGGCGTCGGCGATCGACCGCAGTTGCGCGTTCGAGCCGAATACCAGGTCATTCCGGGAGGCCCTCCAGCGAGCCTCGCCGGTCGCCTGAACCCGACCAGTGAAGGTCATCGCGGTCTCGTCGTCCTTCGTCCAGATGAGGTCGGTGTCGGTCAGATTCACGAGGAAGTCGGTCGTCAGGGCTCCGACGTGATCCGTGAGCACACCTACGTCGGACCCGTCCCAGTTGCTGCCGAGCACGCGGAGCCCGGCGTGCAGGACGGTCCACTCCGGTGCGGTGAGAGTGAACAGGTTCGCCTTGTCGAGGAATGCCGCCTCGGGCGCGACGCCCGGAGCAAACTCTTCGAAGCGCTCGGACACGAAGTTGCGGAACCCGTCCGCAATGGGTCGCAGCCACTCGAACATCTCGATGTCGGTCAACTCCTGCGTCGTGTCGACACGGCCTGGCGTAAACGGCACGCTGGCGTCAGATCCTGCCGCCCGTGCCGCCTGCTCCACGGCGGCGCTGCCGGCGAGGACGATGAGGTCGGCGAGAGATACCTTCCGTCCGCTCGACGTCGCCGTGAAAGCCGCCTGCACGTTCCGCAGCGCGTCGATGACTGGGACGGTGCGTCGGTTGACCGCCCAGTCTTTCTGCGGCGACAAGGCCAGGCGGGCACCGTTCGCCCCTCCGCGCTTGTCGCTGTCGCGGTAGGTCGAGGCGGCGGAGAACGCCGTGTAGACGAGGTCGGGCACGGACAGCCCGGTCGCGAGGACGGCTTCCTTGAGCGCTGCCACGTCGGCCTCGTCGAGTGAGGATCCTGCTGCGTCCGGGAGCGGGTCCTGCCAGAGCAGGTCGTCGGCGATGGTGACCTCCGGGCCGAGGTACCGGTGCTTCGGCCCCATGTCGCGGTGCGTGAGCTTGTACCAGGCCTTCGAGAACGCGAGGGTGAATAGATCGAAGTCGGCCAGGAAACGCTCGCATATGGCCCGATACTCCGGGTCGACCTTGAGTGCGATGTCCGAGGTCATCATCATGAGCGGGTTCATCTGACCAGGTACGTGGGCGTCCGGAGTCTTCGGCGCCTCCGGGTCAGTCGGTGTCCACTGCAGCGCGCCGGCAGGGCTTTTCGTCTGCTCGTAGTCGTACGCGAACAGGTTCTCGAGGTAGGTGTTGTCCCACTGTGTCGGGTTCGGAGTCCAGCTGCCCTCGATGCCGTTGGTCGAAGTGTGCTCGGCACTGCCGGTACCCACCGGGTTGTGCCAACCGAGCCCCATCGACTCGATCGGGGCTTTCTCGGGTGATGGTCCGATGTCGGATGCGGGTACCTGGCCGTGGCTCTTACCGAACGCGTGGCCACCGGCGATCAATGCCACCGTTTCCTCGTCGTTCATCGCCATCCGCGTGAACGTGATGCGAATGTCGCGTGCTGAGCCCAGCGGGTCGCCGTTCGAATAGGGCCCCTCAGGGTTGACGTAAATGAGCGCCTGGTGCGACGCGGCCAGGGGGCTCTGCAGGTCGTAGTCCGCGTCGCCGTTCTGACCATGCCAGCGTTCGTCGCGGCTGACCATCTCGTCGGGGCTCGCGACCGCGTGCGGGTTCCAGACCTCCGGGCCCCACCAGGTGCCGTCGTCCGGTTCCCACGCATCGAGTCGTCCACCACCGAAGCCGTACGTCGGCAGGCCCATCAACTCGAGGGAGCAGTTGCCGGTCAAGACCATCAGGTCGGCCCACGACAGAGCGTTGCCGTACTGGTGCTTGATCGGCTGTAGGAGTCGTCGTGATTTGTCGGTGTTGCCGTTGTCCCACCAGCTTCCGATTGGTGCGAACCGCTGCATCGCGGTGCCCGCTCCGCCACGGCCGTCGGCAATTCGGTACGTGCCGGCGGCATGCCACGCCATTCGGATCATCTGTGGACCGTAGTTGCCGTAGTCCGCCGGCCACCAGTCGACCGATGTGGTGAGCAGTCGCTTGATGTCCGACTTGAGCGTCGTGAGGTCGATCGTGGCGAAAGCCGCCGCGTAGTCGAAGTCCGCGCCGAGCGGGTCGGCGTCTACGCCATTCCGGTGGAGAAGCTCAACCCGGAGACGCTGCGGGTACCAACTGTCCAGGGTCGGCGACTGACCGAAGGTGCCGCCGAGGTGGTCGCCACCTGCTGGCAGCGCACCGCTCATGTGGAAACTGCATGTGTTGGTCTGGTCGTCAGTGCCCATTGATGCTCCCTGTGTACTTTAGCTGGATGAGAAACGGTATCGTCGAGGTCACAATTTAACGATCAACCGCCGCATCGCAGCAGCGTCAATCTGTGGTGCAGCGATGCTTCGACGCTGCTGTGAGGCGGTGCGTCGCGGGCTGCCGACGTGACGGGAAGCCCGATAGAAAGATCGTATTCCCGCAAGGTGCGCGTGGCATGCCAAGAAAGTGACTGACTTCTAGACGGCGGTGGTGCGGTGGCCGAGCGCACGACGGCCAAACCAAATAAAGCCCTGCGCCGATTGCTGCGGTGCGGGCGATGCGAAGCCCGGTGAAACCGACGCCGGAGGATGGGGGCTGTCGAGAGCTTGATTTCCGCGAATCGTGTTCCGCTCGCGGTGACCTGGGAGCACCCCCGCCAGAGGCTCCTAGTGGGGAACCTTCACCGGAACTGTTTGAGGGCGTCGCTGTAGCGTCGAGGGTCACCGCGGGGTTCATCTGTCACGAGCAGTGCGTGGCGTCCAACTACTCGCGTGTATGAGCCCTGGCACGGGATGCTGACGATCTTGCTCAGCCCGGCGCGCCATGCGGGGATGAGGGCAGTGAGCGACACGCGCTCCGGTTCTTCGTCCAGGGGGATGTGGAAATGACCGAACTGAGTCTCGGCCCTGTTCTGATTCCAAACTTCGTATTGGTCCGTGAAGGCTTCGTCCCCGAAATCGTCGCGCCATGATGGCCCTATGAGCGACTTCAGGAGTTCGGCGCGCTCAAGCGACCCGTCGCCGGTTCCCCGGAGCTGGTCGAAGATGTTTTCATCGTGAAGTATTCCGGCATGGTGCACGCACGCGTCCCAGATGGAGGACCATGCGTTCTGCCAGGTCTGGGTTCTGTCTGACAATTCCGTTTGAGCATGCGTCCTGACGGATTCGTCCGAGAGCAGAGGGGGGAGATCGTTCGCAGCTGGCTGCAGATTCCAGGCCTCCCGGATCCAGAGCAGGTCGATAAGAGCGTGCGGATTGTCCTCGACGGTGATCAACATGTCGTGCGGCCAGGGGTTCCCTGGGATCGGAACAGATGAACGCATCGCACCCTCCATCGAGCATCAACTGCCGACGGTCTCCCACCGCGCAATGCTCGATGGAGGGAACGACGCGCGAGCATACTCCTTACAAAACACGTCGATTGGTCGGGCGCAGTCCGCCCAAGACCGATTAGATGGAGGGATGGATTCGAACTATCGGTTCTCAGCCGACGTTGCCGATATAGACCGTGACCAAGTGCACCGCTGGATCAGCGAACAGTCTTATTGGGCGCCAGGGAGATCACTAGCCCGGCAGGATGCAGCCATAGACGGCTCACGGAACTTCGGCGTCTACGACACCGAATCGAACGAGCAAGTCGCCTACGCGCGGGTCGTCACGGATGGAGTGACTTTTGCATGGCTTTGCGATGTGTTCGTCGACCCCCAGGTTCGAGGCCGCGGCATTGGCGCTGTCCTCATCGAGGGAGTTTTGGAAGAGTTCGAGCCGCTTGGTCTGCGGCGCATCGCTCTCTCGACCAACGATGCGCATGGCTTGTATTCCAAGTCAGGGTTCACCGCTTTGGGTATCCCCGAGACGTGGATGGAAAGAATCGGCAACCCAAGCGCTTAGTCACCGTCAGACTTCGGGTCGGGAACTCACCTATTCCGTCCTTTCCTGTTGGGTGTCACGGGGGAACCTTCTGCGGGACTTTTCACGGTGCCGATAGCGGATTGTTTGGGCAATCTGGACGGGGCTGTAGTGGTCGTCCTGAAAGTGCCTGCAACGCGGGGGCCCAAGGCAAGGCTGCGCCGAACGCGACGAGCGCCAACCCCTTGTCGTAGCCGTTGGTCCAGCCACTAAAGCTGCGGCCCTAATACCGGCGGGTGATCGCGGGCACTTCGAGGTCGGTGTGTCCCGCGCGACAGGAACCGTTCATCATCCATGCCGACGCGGCACCGATGCTTGAATATTTGCGATTCTGGGGGCCAGCGTTATGCCCGGGCGCCGGTCGTCCGGACAGGCAGGGTGGCGTTTCGTGGAGCGGTGACCTAGATTTTAATCTGCCGCGGAATTCTGCGCAGGGCTGCACATCGATATTCTCTCGGCGGCATTCGAACGAGGAGGTTCGCGGTGGGATACAACGTTGCGCAGAAACTAATTGCTTCTCACCTGCTCAGCGGGGAGATGACGCCGGGGTCCGAGATCGGTCTGCGCATCGATCAGACCCTTACTCAGGATGCAACGGGAACTCTCGTCATGCTGGAACTGGAAGCGCTCGGCCTGGATCGGGCCCGCACCGAAGTGTCCGTGCAATACGTCGACCACAACCTGCTCCAATCCGACAGCAAGAACGCCGAGGACCACGACTTTCTCAGGTCAGCCTGCCAGCGCTTCGGTCTGTGGTTCTCCAAGGCCGGAAACGGCGTCTCGCACCCCACGCATATGCAGCGCTTCGGCATTCCCGGCAAGACAATGGTCGGCTCGGACAGCCACACCCCCGCTGCGGGTTCGCTCGGCATGCTGGCTATCGGGGTGGGCGGCATCGAAGTGGCTCTCGCGATCGCCGGAGAGCCGCTTTACATTCGTATGCCTGAAATCTGGGGCGTGCACCTCACTGGCCAGCTTCCGCCGTGGACGAGCGCCAAAGACGTCATTCTCGAGATGCTGCGCCGTCACGGCGTCAAGGGCGGGGTGAATCGCATTGTCGAGTACTACGGCACGGGCCTGATGAACCTCACCGCGATGGACCGGCACGTGATCGCCAACATGGGCGCCGAACTGGGGGCTACGACCACGGTATTCCCGGCCGATGAACAGGTGAGAACGTTCCTGAAGGCCGAACAACGTGAGGGTGACTTCGTCCCGCTGCTCGCCGATGCGGATGCAACCTACGACGTGAACGAAGAGATTGATCTGTCGACGATCGTGCCGCTGATCGCGCTACCCAGCTCCCCAGGCAAAGTCGTACCGGTGAGCGAAGTCGCCGGTCGCCCGGTTGCGCAGGTCGTCATCGGCTCCTCGGCCAACCCAGGGCTGCGCGACTTCGCGATCGTCGGCGCTATCGTCAAGGGACGCCAATCCCACACGGGAGTCTCCTTCGACGTCAATCCGAGCTCCCGGCAGATTTTGCAGGATTTGACCCGCATGGGATCCACCCTGGACTTGATCAGTGCCGGTGCGCGGCTACACCAGTCGGGGTGTATGGGCTGCATTGGAATGGGTCAGGCCCCCGCGAACGGCAGCATCAGCCTGCGCACGATGCCGCGGAACTTTCCCGGTCGCTCAGGCACCAAGGAAGATTCCGTCTACCTGTGTTCACCGGAAACGGCCGCTGCGGCCCTTCTCACCGGAAAGATCACCGACCCACGCGACTTGGAAGAACTGTTCGCCCTGACCTATCCCAGGCTGGAATTACCAGCGACGTCGAGCGTCAACCTGGCCATGCTCGAGGCGCCATTACCCATCGAAGAGGCGCTGAAGGTTGCCCTGGTCAAGGGCGACAACATCTCGTCGCTACCCATGTTCACTCCGCTGGCCGATAGCATCGCGGCACCGGTCATTCTCAAGGTGGGCGATGACATTTCAACGGATGAGATCCTGCCGGCCGGCGCGCGGGTGCTGCCTTACCGCAGCAACATTCCCAAGCTCGCCCGATTCACCTTCGACCAAGTCGATGAGTCCTACACGACTCGCGCGGAGGTTACGCGCGAGGCGACCGGACACATCATCGTCGCCGGCGCTAATTACGGGCAGGGCTCCTCACGCGAACACGCCGCCATCACTCCGCGTTTCCTGGGCTTGCGCGCGGTGCTCGCCGTGTCGTTCGCCCGGATCCACTGGCAGAATCTTGCCAACTTCGGTGTGCTCGCGCTCGAATTCGTGAATCCGTCCGATCATGATCGAGTGCAGCGCGACGACGTGCTCGTGCTCACCGGCATTCGCGATTCCCTGGCTGCCGGCACCGAGATCACCGTGCACAATGAGACTCGCAAGGAGGACTACCCCGCCCGGCAGAACTTCTCACAGCGGCAGATCAACATGCTGCTCGCGGGCGGACTCATTGCCTGGCTGAACGAGAGGAGCGCGAACACGACCCGCGATCGAGACTGAACCGTGCCGTTTGCAGGCCCGTCCCCAGCGGGCCCGACAGCGTGATCTGGATTTGATGACCCGGTTGTCCTAGGCTCAAAGTCATCTCTTCGTGAAGGGAGCCCTGCCACTGTGACGTACGTTATTGCTCTTCCCTGCGTCGATGTGAAAGATCGGGCCTGCATCGAAGAATGCCCGGTCGACTGTATTTATGAGGACGAACGGATGCTCTACATCCACCCCGATGAGTGCATCGACTGCGGTGCCTGTGAACCGGTATGTCCAGTCGAGGCGATCTACTACGAGGATGACGTGCCGGAGCACTGGGCCGATTACTATAAGGCTAACGTCGAATTCTTCGACGACATCGGCTCCCCGGGCGGGGCCGCCAAGGTGGGCACATTTGCCAAGGATCACCCCTTGATTGCTGTACTACCGCCGCAGGCTGCCGCCTGAGGAACCCCTTTCTCGATCGTGCGCCCCCCGAACTCCTATGGGTCATCGATTTGGGGAACTCATCACCGAGTCTTTGCCACCGTGAACAGTACCGCCGCGTCTTCTACTGCTTCGAGTGCGTGTCGACCCTCCGGCACGATCAGCAGATCGCCCGGTGAGCCACTCCAGGAGTTCACACCCGAGATGAGGACGACGCGTCCGTGCAGCACGAAAAAGGTCGCGTCACCGGGATTCTCATGCTCATCCAACTTGGCGCCCGCACGCAAGGCGATCACAGTCTGGCGGAGCGTGCGTTCGCTGCCTCCATACACGGTCTTCGCACTTCGGCCGCTGCTGACCTGCCGGGCATGATCCAACTCGTGACGCACAAGAGCAGTCAACGACGACTTCATCATGAGGCACCTCTCTTCGCGCGGCACTGCGCTTGCTGATGTGATCCCCAGCATACTGTCGCCTCCAGACATTCCCATGTCGTGAGCACGGCTACAGAAACCGAACCCTCCGCCCCTTCTGTGATTAGATCGACCAGGCGAACCGGAACTTCTCTGGCAGTTGGTCGGCGTCGGCCGACCCGTAGTGATCGAGTTCCCAGCGTCGAACTGCAAGCACGGCCTGGATGATCTGAGGGCCGAGAATGTGGGCAGCGAGTTCGGAAGCGGCGAGAGCATCGAGCGTTGCTCCCAGAGCGGAGGGAAGCAGCACCGTCGCCGAGGCGAGTTGCTGCTCTTCGGTCTGGTCGGCCGGATTCGCGGTGACCTCCGCTGGAAGCGCCGTCGATGACCGGATGCCCTCGAGCGCGGCGCCGAGGATGACCGCGGTCGTCAGGTAAGGGTTCGACGACGGATCGACAATCTTGATTTCGACGTTGGCGCCTTGCGGATTGCCGCGGGTGGCTTCGAGGAAACGAACCGCCGCCCCGCGATTCTCCCGACCCCAGCAGGCATATGCGCCCGAAAAGAGTCGGGGGCGCAACCGCGCCCCCGAGAGGATCGATCCGCCGAGAACGCCCTGGATACCGGGGAGTGCGGCGATCACCCCGGCGATGGAAGACGCTCCATCGGTGGTCATGCCATGGGGTCCGTCGCCGCCGGAGAAGAGAGGTTCACCATTGCGGCTGAACGAGTAATGGACGTGCGCCGCATTCCCGCCGCCCCCGCTGATAGGGAAGGGCGAGAAAGATACCCGCAGGTTGTTTTTGCGCGCCAGCCTCCCGGTGATCAGGCGGGCGAGAACTACCCCGTCGGCCGCCTGAAGTGGTGTGGCCGGTGGCAGCGAGAACTCGACCGTGGAGGCAAAGAACTTGGCGTGTAGTTGCTCGAGCGGGATTCCGGCGGCGGCGGTGGCGGATAGCAATTCGGTGATGAAGGCCTCGTGGTCGAGTACCGGACCGAGACCGTACGGTGTCCAGCCCGCGCGTGGGAGCGGGGTTCCGTCCGCGGCGGTGATGGTGAACTCGATCTCGTGCCCCACGAGCGCCTCAAGCCCGGCTTCCTCGATGTCGTGTTGGATGCGGCGAAGCCGCCCCCGCGGATCGATGGCGAGTGGTGCGCCGTTCTGGTCGAAGATCTCCGTTGGAGCCCAAGCGAGACCTCCATCGAGGATTCGGAGAGCGTCGAGATCGAGTCTCAGTCTCATATCGCCGACGACGCCGAGGTCGGGTGTCAATGCAATGCCACCGTCGATGCAGAAGATGTTCCACACCGGCGGGGCGCCGAGACCGGATGAAGCGAACGTCGCCAGTCGATCAACCGGGATGGTTTTGGCCAGGTAGATGCCGGCTGGGTTCGCCAGCGTTCCTACGATGATGCCGACGCCGGCTTCGGAGAGCCGTTCGGCCACCTCGCCAATCCGGCAGGCGCTGAACTCGGGGAGAATAAACTCTGTCACCATACCGACATGCTGGCAGGACTGAGCGTTGTTAGGAAACTCGCATTGACATCCGGCCACGGGTCCCAACGGGTGAGTGAGTGCTGGTCGGGACCTGGCGCACAGAGGGAAGGATAAACGCGGCGATGATCTGCCGCCGGAGTTCGCGGGGCCGGGAGCGCGCACGACGCTCTGACTGCCCGCCCAGCAACCTACAAACCCGGCGGAACCGCTCATCGTTCGCCGGGGTCAAAGGCGGTCAGGACGGCGGCAACAGGTAGCCGCGCAGGAACTCATCGAATGCGGCGGGCATGTCGACGCTCCCGTCGAGCAGCCACTGCTGCTGGAGCCCATCCATCACGGCAGTGATGAGACGCGAGGCATGCCGCACGTCGAGGTCGGTGCGCACGAGGCCGTTGCGCTGTGCCTCGGAGAGCACGCGCTCGGTGTCGGCGGCCGTCGCCGCGTACCGTTGGACGAAGTAGTCGTGCACCGGATACTCATAGTCTGTGGCCTCGGCGGAGATTCCTGACCTTCGTGCGGCGCACGTAGCCGCTCTCGCCGCGGCCCTATTTGAAGACGGGGAAGTGCGCGAGGCCGTTCGGATCGTAGAGAAAGCCCTCAACGACCACGATGACTACAACCCAGTTGATCATGCGTGGCTAACAATGCACCTGGCGCGGAATCTCGCACAGGTTGGCGAGTTGAAGCGAGCTCTTGAACTCGCACTTGACGTTGCGCCCATCGGACAGATTGCCGCTTCTGATCCGACTGCTCGCTTGTTGTCAGGGATCGCTTCTGACATGGTCTTTTCCCTCAGCGGGTGGCAAGCCGAAGACATAGCCTCCACGATCAGGGCGCGAGACACCGCCGCATCATGGTGGCGGTCGCAAACGATGACCTCAGGGCTTGCAAAGCATCTCGAGACAGCCTTCAAGTCATGGGCGAACGACCAGTCAGTGACTTGGGGCGGTTCCGATGAGACGTGGACGAAGCTCCGGTCAGCGACCCTTATATCGGGACACGCAGCGGACACACCAAATTGGCGGTACGAATCGTCCCTCCTAGCACAGCACATTTTGATGCTGGAACTTGAGTCTGGTCAGGTGACCTCTGCGCTGAACCTGCTCCGAATCGGGGGTCTAGACACAGAACTGAAACTCGTTGTGAATCGCATACTGGATCGCGGCCCTACGGCTGCACTCGAGGATCTCATCAGTCGGCTTGATCTAACGGCCTCGACGCGAGATTCCATGAAGTGCGATCTTGAGATTCTCGGGCTTTCGGCGGCGCTTCTGACGTCTGACGTAGCCGGGAAAACTGTGGTCTGGATAATGAGCGAGTTAGAAGACCCTCTGGAGCGGGCAAGATCTCTTGGCCTCAGGTTCTTGTATGCGGAGCGACTCGTGACCGCGCTAGCGAGGGTCTATCTGGCCTGTACTCCAGAGATTCAAGCCGCCGTGCGTGAGTACGTGGGTTCGTTGCCCATCATTGAGGATCAGTCACTTGCCCACAACTACGCGCTACTCCTCCGCAACATTGATGATCTTGATTGGGACGATGATCAAATCGAGGTCCTTAGATCGCGACCCGAAGGCGATAACTGCGAACTCAGAGATGAGCTCGAGACACTTCTCGCAAGTCGTGACACGGCCTTTCGTTCCGAGCTCGTGGCGAGGATCAAGGACGGCAATGTCCGTGCTCTCTCAAGCTTTGGAGATGTGCGGGATTTGTCCGGCGATGCCGCGGCTGGAATGATCACTCATACTGCCGCGGCGGTTCGAACGGAAATTGAGTCTGCCCGTGTTGGGGCCTACGCCTATGGAGCTCCCAGCGCACTCGAGCGATTGGTGCTACTGAATATTTGGCATCCGACGCGGGCGCAGTGGGATCCTTGCATCGAGCAGTTGTCCGAAAAGGACTCCAGCCCTAGCCAGCTCGCTCCTGGGCTGCAATTGTTGGTGACGCACGCTCAACGCATACCTGTTGATCTCAAGGAGGGACTGCGCGAGCCTCTTCAGCGCCTTTCTACCACGGCGCCGGATGAGCGATCTCCGGGCTCGCTCTTTGGAAGCGCAGACGTACGGGGAGATGCATCCCTACTTGTCGCCTCATTGTTTTCAGACGAGATGCCGGCTGGCTACTTGCTGGATCTACTCCGCGGAACTTCGGAACAGGTGGTTGGCGCAGTACAGATTGTTGCGAACCGTCAGAACGAATCCGCATTGCCGTTACTCGCCGTCCTGGCAACTAACGCGGACGTAGAAATCAGAGCCGCTGCGGTCCAAGCTCTGGCGGATTGGGTATCGCTCGGGATCGGCGGCACCGAGTCGCGAGAGCTCCTGAAGGCGCTTCTTGATGAGCCAGGCGTCCGCCTCGCGGCTCGGGTAACAAGATCTGTCGGCCGGCAACAAAGGTCAAGGGGAACGGAATATCTGATGGATCTCCTCGAAGAACATCAATCGGCTGTCGTTAGAAAACACGTCAGTGTGATTCGCCGTCACTGGGCGGCGGAGGAAGGCCACTAAGGCGATCTTCCTTTGGAGTCGCCTGGCGCCGTAGGCACGTGAGCGGCTGAAAGGTAATGCCATCTTTGATAGCGGCCAGCTCGAAAGATGTGACCAGAAACGCACCGAAAACCCCTCGGCGTGACCAGAATCAGCCCGTACTCCTCCGTGCCAGCGCGTAGAGTAAAACCATGAGAACCGCGGAAATCCGCGGGATTCAGCCCCAGTAGAGGGTCAGTGGACCGACCGAGACGACTTTCAGTTGTTCTTGGTTCGAGTCCCCAGCGCTAGCCCCAGAGTTTCTGCGGAAGCCAAGGGTCTGCATCTACGCACAAACTCCCGCGGGCTGCTCCAAGCTGGTGGCTATTGCCGCCTCACAAGCCTCGTCTCGATGTCCCGAGAGTCGCAGCGATATGAGCACGCCGGCGGCCGAACCCAGGGTTGTGCGGGAGTTATGGAACTCGCGTCAGAGTAATCTTCTGGCCGAGGGCGGCAGCGAGACGACTGAGCGTGGCTGCTGTCGGGTTGCCGAGACCTCGTTCTATCCGGCTGATTTCTGCCTGCTGAATCCCGGTAGCGCTGGACAGGGCAGGTTGGGTGAGCTCGCGGGCCTTGCGTGCTGCGGCAAGCATTGCGCCCAGTTCAACGCTACTAGCGATCTCCGCGTCAAATGTCGTGCCGGCCGCCTCGTACACGGCGCGCGTATCCTCGGACCATCCCGCCTTCGCACGGTCTGCGAGGTCCTTGAAGTTCCTTGACATGATGCCGCCTCCGAACTTCAGTATGTGCTCCAACACATAAATGGTGAAGTCTTCTTGTGGCGATCACGGTGGGTGCGCTTCCACTGTTCGTGAATCTTGCGCGCCCTGGCGATTTCGAGCTGTTGGCGCCTGTCGGACGGGTCCTTCTTCTTGTCGTAGCCGCTGTAGAGCAGAACGATCTTTTCTCCGTGAAAGGCGCAGAACACGCGGATGAGCACCTTCCGGTCAACGATGGCAAGATCGGACGGCAGGTCGACATTCGCCTCAGAAAAGATCGCCTGCAGTGACTTGCGAACCCGGAGCTCGTAGAGTCCGCCAGAGAGGGGCTTGCCCCATTCTCCGCTGCAGATATCGATGCCGTGCACGGCGAGGACATGTTCGATTGCAGCAGTCAGGACTGCCTGCCTTTACTCGCCGAGTGAAGAGTAGAAGCGACCGAAAGAATCGCCTTCTTACTCGATGTCCCAACTGGTCACCGTCGTAGCTTCCTTCGCGTGCGTGGCCAGCATGATGGGCGGATTCGCGATCTTCTTGGACGCCTGCCCAGATCGGTCAAGCGCCGTCGTGAGCGCGGTACGGAAGCTCTGGGCTAGTTAAATCCGGTCACCACATCAGGTGTGCAGCCCGAGACCAGGAGTCCGGCTCGCGCTGGGTATCGTATGTCAAACGGGTGTGGTTAGGGCAGAAGACTGGGACTTGATTCGCGCACGTTTATTCAACGTTTATTGCGTCGAGACCGGCCGAGGCGGGCCGAGGGGTTGCGATAGAATTGTGGCAAATATCGCAGGGAACTCCTGATCAGATCGAGATCAGACGAGATAGGTCTAGGTTTCGAAACGAGAGTCCCTCGGCCCAAAAGGGCCCACCGCAATCCGCTTGTCGTAGGTTCGATTCCTACCGGGGGCACCATGCAACACCCGTGAATCCTGTTGCTCTACCCTCGGTTTGGTAGATTCGGGAAATGCGAGAACTACAGGCGCGAATCATCGCGGAGCTGAACGTGTCCCCCCATATCGATGCATCCTCCGAGGTTCGCCGCAGAGTGCAGTTCCTCGCGGACTACCTGGTCCGAACGGGGGCACAGGGCCTCGTGCTCGGCATCAGCGGGGGTCAGGATTCCAGCCTGGCCGGCCGTCTGTGCCAGCTGGCCGTGGAGCAGCTCGCCGAGGCGGGACATTCGGCCATCTTCCAGGCCGTGCGCCTGCCGTACCGGGTGCAGCGGGACGAGGAGGACGCGCAGCTCGCCCTGGAATTCATTCGTCCGGCATCGACCGTCACCTTCGACATCCTGCGCGCAGTCGACGGCATCGAAGCGGAATTCGCCGATGCCACGGGCCGCCCGCTGCCTGACTTCGACAAGGGAAACGTCAAGGCCCGGATGCGCATGGTCGCCCAGTATGCCCTCGCCGGCTCGGCCGGCCTGCTGGTCGTGGGCACCGACCACGCCGCCGAGGCGCTCACGGGTTTCTTCACCAAGTACGGCGACGGCGGCACGGACATCCTGCCGCTGACCGGATTGACCAAGCGTCAGGGGCGAGCGCTTCTGGTCGAGCTGGGGGCGCCGGACCGGTTATTCCTCAAGGCGCCGACTGCCGACCTTCTCGACGACAACCCCGGCCAGACCGACGAGGCCAACCTGGGGTTGCGGTACGAGCAGATCGATGACTTCCTGGAGGGGCTTCCCGTCGACGATCTCGTCGCCGAGACGATCGAGAACCGCTACCTCGGCACCGAGCACAAGCGCCAGGTCCCGGCATCGATGTTCGACGAGTGGTGGCGCTGACTCGTGAGAGATGTGAGCCGCCGCCGCCGCCTCGCTCGGGAGCGCGGCGGCGGCTCACGGACGTCTAGCTCTGGAGCGGGGTGGGGCGCACTTCCAGTGCCTGCACGTCGTCGAGGAGGCGCTGGGTCTCCGTCGACGCCGAGGCCGTTCCAGAGTCGTACTGGAGCGGGGCAGGCACGGGCGCGGCCGGCGCGGCGGTGAATTGGTCGTGGTGCTGCTGGGCGGTCCAGGCATCCTGCTCGGCGAGGAGGTTCTTCTCGGTGCTGTTCTGAGAGACCTTCCACCGGTCGAGGTCGCTCTGGAAGATCTTGCGGGTGCGGCCCGGCTTGTCCTGCCATTCGACCAGGCGGTCGCGGAATTCGAGCAGCGCGGGCTCGAGCTGGTACCCGAACGTGGCCGAGGTGCGCTTGAGCTCAGCGAGCTGATGCGCGGCCCAGTTCGCGGCGACGCCCGAACCCTTGATCGGCAGGAGGCGCAGCTGCACGTCTGCCTGGCCCACCGCGCGGTCGGCCATGACCTGCTCCTGTGGCGTGAGCGAGTTCCAGACGGATGCCTCGGTCGCGGCATCCACGAGGGTGCCGATCACGGCCGCCTTGAGAGCCCGGTCGTTCTGAGCCAGGAGACGTTTGATCGCCCCGCGGGAGATCACCGCCGCCAGAAGGCTGGCGACGACGATCGAGACGATGAGCACCACGGCGCTGAAAACCATGGACTGATTGCTGGCTGCCGTGAGCCAGGATACAAAACTATTCCACCACTGCATGAGCGCACTTTACCGGCGTCTCGGCCCGATCTCCGGGAGCGGCGCGGCGTGCCCTGCGGAGAGGTGCGCGCCGTCAGCGGAAGCAGTCGGCTGCGTCGTCGATGCGCCAGAACGAACCGACGTTCATTGTGCGGGTGGCGGCGAGCAGGCGCCGCGCGGCGAAGTGGTCGCCGTCGGCCTCGGTGCGGCGCTCGATGTGTCCGAGCACCATGCCGGACCGGTTCGAGACCCGCCAGAGGCCGTCTTTCACGGGAACGAACTGCAGACCGCGGATGACCGGCAGTCGGGGTGCTGGGGACGCTGGTGTGGACATGGAATTCTCCGAGATCGACCGTATGCGGGTGAGGGTCCCCTCAGGCTACGGAGAGCCACCGACAGCGGATTCGGCGCTACCGCAGAGGTCCGTTCAGCAGAACCATGTCCTGGCTGGCCAGGTCGAGGTCCACAACCCGGTTCGGACGCGCGGTCTGGGCGACGACGATGCCCGCGAGCACAAGGACCACCCCTGCCATCTGCAGCCCGTCGAGGGACTCGCCGAGCCAGAGGAACGCGAACGCGAAGGCGAAGATCACCTCCGAGGCAGACACGATGCCGGCCGCCGTGGCAGTCAATCGGCCGAGCGCCATGTACGAGAACAGATACGGGGCGAAGGAGCCGAACACGCCGTTCCACAGCGTCAACAGCCACAGCGGGAGAGACACCGCCCCGAGGTTGCCCGTCAACGCGACATCCTGAACCAGGGTCTGCGGCTCGATTCGCCACCAGGCGCTGAACACGAGCCAGAACGCGCTGGCGAAAAGCATGGACCAGAACGACACGGCCAGTGGCGAGGTCGCGGCGACCTGCCGCTCCCCGACCAGGAAGTACACGGCCAGGCAGATTGCGGCGAGGATTCCCGCCAGCACACCCAGGCCGGAAAGGGTGCTGGCCCAGATCTGGGCGACGACAGCCATGCCGATCAGAACGCAGCCGATGGCCAGCCAGATGCGGGATTTGACCCGCTCCTTGAAGACGAACCGGGCGACCAAGGCGACGATCAGCACCCCGGTGTACTCGAGCATGAGCGCGATGCCCACCGGCAGCAAACTGATCGCCACTGCGTAGAACCACTGGATCAGGGCGACCCCAGCCACCCCCAGCACGGCCATCACCGCGAGCTGGCGCAGGCTGATGCGGAACGCCCGCCGGTTGGTCACGAGCAACAGACCGCCGGCCAGGAGGGCCACGACCGTGACCCGGAAGAAGGTCAGCTGGGCCGGGGACAGGCCCGCCTCCACGATCACCTTGGTGGTGCTGCCGTTGAGGCCGAAGAGCAGCGACGCGAGGAGAGCGTAGAGGTAGCCCACTTCGCTCAGCCCAGACCGGTGCCGTGCACGGCGTACGGTTCGATCTCGTCGATTTCGACCTGGGTGAGGGGCGGGGCATCCAGTGCCGCCACGGTCTGCTCGAGCTGGTTCACGCTGCTCGCGCCGACCAGCACACTGGTCACCGACGGCTGGCGCAGGATCCAGGTGACCGCCAGCTGGGCCAGCGTTTGGCCGCGCTCGGCGGCACACTCGTTGAGGGCGCGGGCTCGGCCCTGGTAGGTGTCGGTGAGAACGTGCTCCGATAGGAAATCGCTCGTCGCGACCCGCGAGCCTGCCGGAACGGTGCCGTCCAGATAGCGGTCGGTGAGAAGTCCCTGTGCGAGCGGCGAGAAGACGATGCTGCCCATGCCGAGCTCGTCGAGCACGGGGAAGAGCCCGTCTTCGACGTGGCGGTCGAACATCGAGTAGCGCGGCTGGTGGATCAGGAGGGGGATCTTGTGCTCGGCCAGCGCCGCCGCCGCCGCCCGCGTCTGCTCGGGGCTGTAGCTGGAGATGCCGACATAGAGGGCCTTGCCCTGCTGCACGGCCGACGCCAGCGCGCCCATGGTCTCCTCGATGGGAGTCTCCGGGTCAGGCCTGTGGGAGTAGAAGATGTCGACGTAGTCGACGCCGAGCCGGCCCAGGCTCGCGTCGAGGGAGGAGAGCAGGTACTTACGGGAACCGAAATCGCCGTAGGGGCCCGGCCACATGTCGTAGCCGGCCTTGCTGGAAATGATCATCTCGTCGCGGTAAGCGCGGAAATCTTCGGCGAAGATGCGGCCGAAGTTGGTCTCGGCGGCTCCGGGAGGAGGACCGTAGTTGTTGGCCAGGTCGAAGTGGGTGACCCCCAGGTCGAAGGCACGGCGCAGGATGGCGCGTTGGGTCTCGATCGGGCGCTCGTGGCCGAAGTTGTGCCAGAGGCCAAGAGACAGCGCCGGCAGTTTGAGGCCGCTCCGTCCGACGCGTCGGTAAGTCATGTCGGCATAGCGGTTCGGAGCTGGAACGAAGGTCATGCCGTTACTCTAGGGGTGTGCAAACTTTTGTGGTCGCAGGTGGATGTTTCTGGTGTCTCGATGCCGTGTATCGGGTGTTGCGTGGCGTGAGCGAGGTGATTTCCGGGTACACCGGGGGAGGGGCTCCACGGCCCACGTATGAATCGGTGTGCACGGGCCGTACCGGCCATGCCGAGGCCATCGCCGTGACGTTCGACCCGGAGGTCATCCCGGCCAGCGTCATCCTCGACGTGTTCTTCACGCTGCATGACCCGACCCAGCTGAACCGCCAGGGCGCCGACGTGGGCACCCAGTACCGGTCGGCGATGTTCTATACCGACGACGAGCAGAAGCGGCTCTTCGAAACCGCTCGCACTCGCGCCTCCGAATGGTGGGGCGGCGGCATCGTCACCACGATCGAGCCGCTGGGCGAGTATTTCGTGGCCGAGGATCACCACCAGGACTTCTTCGCCAAAAACCCGGGTCAGGGCTACTGCATGGCCGTCGCGCTGCCCAAGGTGAACAAGATCCGCAAGTCCTACGCCGAATACCTTCTGTAACGGCGCGGGTCGTGTACTCGTCGGCACCGAGTGTCGCTCGGCGCGGCGACATGAACGGGTTGTCCAGCTGCCGTGCCAGCGCTGCCGAGACCGCCGTGGGGAAACCCGGGCCCGAACGAATTCGACGGAGATTGTGCCCGAAGCGGCATTAGAAGCTGTGGGGTGACACCGACCGCGGCGCGCACCCGGACCCTCTCCGTCAGAAGCGCGCCAGCCCTCCCCAGATGTGGGGGGCGGTCATTCGGCACAGGTTCCGGATGCCGCGGCCGAGCGTCGTTGTGCCGCCGCACACTCGGAGTACGCGATCTGGGGCGGCGGAGCCAGGCACGAGCCGTCGCTTCAGGTCGCGTGTTCCGGGCAGTCGTCCGGGGCTCACCGGATGAGGGAGACCGTAATGAGCGACAGCATCACCGTGACCGGAATCGTGGCCACCACGCCCCGTCACCTCGTGACCAGTTCGGGGCTGGCCATCACGTCGTTTCGGTTGGCGTCGAGCCAGCGTCGCTTCGACCGTGTGAAACAGACCTGGGTTGACGCCGAGACCAACTGGTACACGGTGTCCTCCTTCCGGCAGCTCGCCCATAACGTGGAGCGCTCGGTGCGCAAGGGTGAGCACGTGGTCGTGGCGGGGCGGTTGCGCATCCGGCCGTGGGAAAATGCCGACCGCAACGGTACCTCGGTCGAGGTCGAGGCAGAGACCGTCGGGCACGACCTGGCCTGGTGCAGCACCGTCTACACGCGCTCGCCGTCGCCCGGCGCAGCGTCGGCGCCACACCCGACCGAGCCCACGGGCGGCTTCCTACCTGCCGATACTCGCGATGCACCCCCGATGCGCGATGAGGCTGAGTCCGCGGCGCTAGTCGGGGTCGACTCCTGACGGCGGCAACTCGGCACGATCATCAGCACAGTCACCGGAATAACGTTCGGGGACACGGGGCATCTGGCAGACTCAGAGGTCTGACCGCACCGCGGTCGCGGAAGGACCACGTGCCGGCACGATCAGATCGGGAAACCCGGAGACGTCCAACCGGCATCCGTTCGCCACGCACCGGAAGCGCGTCGCTGCTCGGGCTGGCCGTCACGGTGAGCCTCGCAGCCTGCTCGGCGGCACCGGCGGCGACTCCCTCAAGCTCGGCCACGGCGTCGGCCTCGGCTCGTCCGACTGCGAGCGCGGCGCCCATACTCGCGCCGCAGCTACAGCCGGAGAAGGATGCCGCGGCGAACCTGGCCTACTTCGACAGCGTCGCCACGGCGGTCGTCACCGCCGACGAGAATGCCGGCGGGCGGGCGTTCGTGGACGCGCTGGGGGCCTCCGGCTTCGACCGGGCACAAATGGAGGTCACCTTCGACGAGACGAACATCGACCTCGCAGCGGACTCGATCCAGTTCTCCGTTCGGTTCAACGGCGAATGCCTGATCGGGCAGAACGGACCGGCCACGGGCGGGTACCACAGCGCGGTCACGGCGATCCTCGCATCCGGAACGTGTCTGGTCGGGGCCACTCGGCAAATAGACTGGTAAGTACTATGGCTGAATTTATCTACACGATGGTCCGCGCTCGCAAGGCGGTCGGCGACAAACTGATCCTCGACGACGTCACCATGTCGTTCTTCCCCGGCGCCAAAATCGGTATCGTGGGGCCGAACGGCGCCGGAAAATCCACGATCTTGAAGATCATGGCCGGGCTGGACACCCCCAGCAACGGCGAGGCGAAGCTCTCGCCCGGCTACTCGGTCGGCATCCTGATGCAGGAGCCCGAACTCGACGAGACCAAGACGGTCCTCGAGAATGTCCAGGAGGGCGTCGGCCCGATCAAGGCCAAGGTCGACCGGTTCAACGAGATCAGCCTCGCACTCGGCGAACCCGACGCGGACTTCGACGCACTGCTGGCCGAAATGGGCACGCTGCAGGAGGCCATCGACGCCGCCGACGCCTGGGACCTCGATTCCCAGCTGGAGCAGGCTATGGACGCCCTCCGCACCCCGCCGGGCGATTACTCCGTCGCCGAGCTCTCCGGCGGTGAGAAGCGCCGCGTGGCGCTGACCAAGCTGCTGCTGCAGAAGCCCGACCTGCTCCTCCTCGACGAGCCCACCAACCACCTCGACGCCGAAAGCGTGCTGTGGCTCGAGCAGCACCTGGCCCAGTACCCCGGCGCCGTTCTCGCCGTCACCCACGACCGGTATTTCCTCGACCACGTGGCCGAGTGGATCGCCGAAGTCGACCGCGGCCACCTGTACCCCTACGAGGGCAACTACTCGACCTACCTCGAGAAGAAGCAGGAACGACTGCTCATCGCGGGCAAGAAGGACGCGAAGATGGCCAAGCGCCTCGCGGACGAGCTCGAATGGGTGCGCTCGAATGCGAAGGGCCGTCAGGCTAAGTCGAAGGCGCGTCTCGCCCGCTACGAAGAGATGGCGGCAGCGGCCGAGAGCACCCGCAAGCTCGACTTCGAAGAGATCCAGATTCCCGTCGGCCCGCGCCTCGGCGCCCAGGTCATCGACGCCAAGAAGGTCAAGAAGGGCTTCGGCGACCGGGTCCTCATCGACGATCTCTCCTTCACCCTCCCGCGCAACGGCATCGTCGGTATCATCGGTCCCAACGGCGTGGGCAAGACCACGCTGTTCAAGACGATTGTCGGACTCGAGCCGCTGGACCAGGGTGAGCTGAAGATCGGCGAGACGGTCGACATTTCCTACGTCGACCAGAGCCGCGCGGGCATCGACCCGAACAAGTCGCTCTGGGAGGTCGTCTCCGACGGCCAGGACTAC
Source organism: Cryobacterium sp. TMT2-15-1 (assembly GCF_004402345.1). Lineage (NCBI taxonomy): Bacteria > Bacillati > Actinomycetota > Actinomycetes > Micrococcales > Microbacteriaceae > Cryobacterium > Cryobacterium sp. TMT2-15-1. The sequence goes on from NZ_SOGD01000059.1 coordinate 44,471, forward strand.
ATCCAGGTCGGCAAGACCGAGATCCCGTCGCGGGCCTACGTGTCCACATTCGGGTTCAAGGGTCCCGACCAGCAGAAGAAGGCCGGCGTGCTCTCCGGTGGTGAGCGCAACCGCCTCAACCTGGCGCTCACCCTCAAGCAGGGCGGCAACCTGCTTCTGCTCGACGAGCCCACCAACGACCTGGACGTCGAAACCCTCGGCTCGCTCGAGAACGCGCTCCTTGAATTCCCCGGCTGCGCCGTGGTCATCACCCACGACCGGTGGTTCCTCGACCGAATCGCCACGCACATCCTCTCCTATGAGGGCACCGACGAAGACCCGGCGAACTGGTACTGGTTCGAGGGCAACTTCGAGTCGTACGAGCAGAACAAGATCGAACGCCTTGGCCCGGATGCCGCGAAACCGCACCGGTCCGCGTACCGCAAGCTGACCCGCGACTAGGGCCCGCGATGAAGCTGCGCGTTCCGGTGAAGTTGCGCTGGTCGGACCTGGACGCCTACGGCCACGTCAACAACGCCGAGTTATTGCGTGTGCTCGAGGACGCGCGCATCCAGGCGTTCTGGCCGGATGAAGACGGCGACGGCCCCGGGGCGTTCGCCGGCACCGCCGTGCTGGACGGGCGCCCGGGCGCGGCGACGCTGACCCTGATCGCGCGAATGGAGGCCGAGTATCTGGCGCCGATTCCGTATCTGAGGCAGCCTCTGGACATCCGTCTCTGGCTCGGCAAGCTCGGCGGCGCCAGCCTCGAGGTCTGCTACGAGGTCTGGACTCCGATCGGCCTGGAGCCGGCGGTTCTCTTCGCGCAGGCGAGCACCACAATCGTGCTGGTGGACGCCGCGACCGAGCGGCCACGCAAGATCAACGAGGTTGAGCGCGCCGCGTGGGCTCCATACGTCGACGAACCCATCCGATTCACCCGGCGCGCGTCCCTGCCGGCGGAGTAGGCCGGCCCGGACGCAGTCCGCCTCAGCCTGCGGTGACGGCGTCGCCGGTGACGGTGACCTTCACCGGCGCCAGCGGTTCGGTCGCCGGTCCGGCAAGGGCCTCGCCGGTGGCACGGTCGAACTTCGAGCCGTGGCATGGGCAACCGAACTCGTCCTTCGCCGATTTGACCACGCAGCCCTGGTGGGTGCAGATCGCGCTGAACGCCACCACGGTGCCGGCCGTGGGCTGGCTGATCAGGATGGGCTTGCCATCGAGGGAGGCCTCGATCGAACCGCCCACGGGGATGTCGGCGAGCTTGGCTACCTCCACCGGGCCAATGTTGCCGGTGCCGGAGTCCTCGGCGCCGTCGGTGCTGCAGCCGACCAGCGCGACGGCGGTGCCGGCGGTGCCGAGCAGAAGCGCGGTGCGGCGGGAGATGTCGGTGGCGTTCGTCATGGTTCTCCTCGATCGGGCGGGCGTTCAGGGATGTTCATACACGTTCAGACACGTTCGAACACGTTCGGAGTTGCTCAGTAGACGCTCAGACCATGTGAAGGAGGCTACTCCGCGTTCGTGGGTACGCGCAGCATGCCCTCTTGGGCGACCGTGGCGAGAAGCAGGCCCGCCCGGCTGTAGATGCTGCCGGTGGAGAGCCCGCGTCCACCCTGGGCGGTCGGGGAATCCTGTACGTAGAGCATCCACTCGTCGACCCTGCCGAAGCGATGGAACCACATGGCGTGGTCCAGGCTCGCAACCTTGAGCCCGGGGGTGGCCCAGGCCACGCCGTGGCGGCGCATGACAGGCTCCATGATCGAGTAGTCGCTGGCGTATGCCAGCGCGGCGCGGTGCAGGTCAGGGTCGTCGGGCAACGGGCCCATGGTCTTCATCCACACGGCCTGGCGAGAGGTGTGCTCGCCGTCCACCTTGAGGTAGATCGGTGACGGCAGGTGCCGCATGTCGAACGGACGCTCGTTCGCCCAGTAGCGGGCGATGGAGTGGTCGACCTGGGCCAGGGCATCCGCCGCCGTCGGCAAGGACTCCGGGTCGGGCATATCGGTCGGCATCTCGATCTGGTGCTCGAGGCCTTCATCATCGTCTTGGAACGAGGCGATCATCGACAGGATCGGGTGCCCGTCCTGATAGGCCTGCGTGCGGCGGGTGGAGAAGGAGCGGCCGTCGTGGATGCGATCGACGGAGAAGGTGATCGGTTGGCCCACGTCGCCGGGGCGTAGGAAATAGCCATGCATCGAGTGCACATGGCGGTCGTCGGGAACCGTGCGCATCGCGGCGACCAATGACTGGGCGAGCACCTGCCCGCCGAAAACGCGGCCGAGCGGCATCCACTGCGACGGCCCGGTGAAGATGTCCTCGCTGGTGCGGGCGCCCGTGTCGGTGAGGTCCAGGGCGGCTAGAAGGCCCTCCATCGGTAAGTCCATGTGGCCTCCTCAGGCGCGTGGCGGTGCAGACGCGCGCGCCGGTGTGACGCGCGACGTACCTTGGTAGTTTAGGAGCAGATGAGTAAGTCATTTTCTCTCCCAGAGTCCCTGTCCCTTCGCGACCTCCAGGTCTACCTGTCCCGCGCCAGCCGGGTGGAGGACGGTTCCGTGCGCCTCATTCAGGCCGCGGGGGTGCTCGCCGTCTACACCGCGATCCTCTATCCGCGCGGTCTCCTCGACTCCAGCCCGACCGTGCTGGGCCTGCGCACCTTCGCGCTCACCGCCCCGGTCGAGCTCGACGCGGTCGTTCCCGTGCGCTCCCTGCTGGACCGCCTCGCCCGCCTCACCGCGGCCGTGCGGGAGGACGAGGCGACAGTGACCGTAACCGTGCCGCTGGAAGTGACCACCGTGACCTGGGCCGGTATCTCGCCGCCCCAAGGCGGCTGGACCCTGCTCGGTGAAACGGATGCCGCCCTGCTCGACGGTGCGGCGCAGGCCGGCATTGAGGAAGTCGCCGCCGTCATCCCGGCGGGAACCGGCGGGCAGATCGTGCAGCGGGTGCGCTCCGAAGTCTGGAGCCGCCCGATCCCCGGCCTGGAAATCGTGCCGGCCGGCGCCGCCTTCGCGGCCGTCAGCCTCGGCTTCCTGCCGAAAAACGAGCCCGTGCGCCTGTTTGAGACGGGCCTGTGGACCCGGCTGAGCACGAGCCGCGGCCACATCCTCGTGCGTCGCAAGCCCTGGTCGCTGAGCCGCTGACTATTCGCTGGGTGTTCGCACCCTGCCCCGAACGAATTCGACGGAGATTTTGCCCGGATCGGCCTTAAACTGGCCGAGAATCGGCTCAAACATCAAAATCTCCGTCGAACTGGTTCGACACCGGTCGTTGACTCGGCGACACGCGGGCGTCCTGCCACAGCCGGGTGAGCACGTCGGCCGCCGGTTCCTCGCGGGCAAAGCGGAAACCGGTGCCCGCCCAGAGGGCGAGCCCGTCGGCGTCGCCGCGTCGACCCGCATCCGCCCTGAGGCCACTGGTGAGATGGTTCACCTGCGGATAAGCCCGGGGCGCGGTGGCGTCGTGCTCGATGATGAACGCGTTGCGCAGACCCCGTGCCGGACGCCCGGAGAACGCGCGCGTGACCACGGTGCGATCAAAGTTCGGGTCGACGAGCGCGTCCTTGTGCGCCTGATGGGCGCCGGACTCCGCGGTGCGGAGGAACGCCGTACCGAGTTGCACGGCGTCCGCGCCGGCTGCCAGGAGCGTCGCGATCCCAGCACCGGAGTGGATGCCCCCGGCCGCGATGAGCGGCAGAACCGCCAGGTCCGAAATGGCGCGGACCAGTTCGATCAGGGGGGTGGTCTCCGGTTCTTCGGCCGTCGTGAAGGTCGCCCGGTGTCCGCCTGCTTCCGGGCCCTGAACGCAGAGCAGATCGACTCCGCGTTCCTCCGCGAGTACCGCCTCCCGAACCGAGGTGACCGTGGCGATCACGCACGCGTCGACGGCGTGCAAACCGTCCACGGCCTCGGCCGGCGGCAACCCGAAGGTGAACGACACCACGGGGACTCGGTGCCCGATGAGAAGGGCCACCTTGGCGGAGAACCAGTCATCGTCCGCGGTTAGTGTCGGGGGCAATTCCACGCCGTGTTCCAGCGCGGTCGCTGTCAGGCTCCGGCGGTAGGCATCGACTCCGGCCCGGTCGGTCAGTGGCGGCCCGGGAACGAACACGTTCACGCCGTACGGCGTTCGCGAGCCCTGATGCACGTCGGCGATCTGCCGGGCCAGCGCATCCGGGGTCTTGTACCCAGCGGCCAGGAACCCGAGGCCGCCGCCCGCGCTGAGGCTGCGCACCAGGGCCGGGGTGGACGCGCCACCAGCCATGGGTGCCGCGATGATCGGAATGCGAAGGTCCTTCAGGCTGAACATTGTCTCTTTCCGGTGTGTGGGTGCGTACGTCACAGTGTGCGAGGCGCCTCGTGCGTGCGGTGTTTCGGGCCTATCCCGCCGACGCCAGCAGCGCCGCCCAGAGGTCGGCGCGGGCGTGGAACGCGCCGAGGTCCCGCCCGAGCAACTGCTCGGCGTGGCTGATCCGGCCGCGCACGGTGTGTCGGTGCACGCCGAGCTCCGACGCGGCCGGGCCGAACTGGCCGTTGTGCTCGAGCCACACCCGCAGGGTGGGGAGCAGCGCCGTGCCGTGGGCAGCATCGTGGTCGGAGAGCGGCCGGAGGGTGGCGCGGCCGACCTCCGAGGCATCCGTTCGGGCCAGGAACGCGAGCACGCCCTGCCGTGAGATCACCTCGAATTCGACGATGCCAGCTGCGCCTTCGTGGGCGCGCTCGAGCGCCTGTCGGGCCTGGGCCGCCGCGTGCGGCAGGGCGCGGTAGGCGCTCCGGTCGGAGACGCCCACGTGCAGGCCGAGGCCCACCAGCTCGGCGAGCACCGGATCGGCGGCGAGATCGACGACGAGCAGCACCTGGCCGCCCTCGCGGGCGAAGAACAGGTGCCCGGGGCGCTCCTCGACCCGCAGTTCGAGCAGCTCGGCCAGAGCGTCCCAGCGTTCGGGCGGTGGGGAGACGACGGCGACCCGTACCGGCTCGGCCGGGAGGGCACCCCAAAGCTCCCGGGAGATGCTCTGCACCAGCGGCAGGTCGCCGCCGAGCAGCGCCTGCAGCAGCCCGGACCGCAGGTGGCCGCGGGCGCGACCCTGAGCGCTGTTCTGTTCGAGTGCGAGCCCGGCGAGGGCGATGACGCTGGTCACCACCTGCTGGCTGGCCTGGTCGAGCAGGGTGACGCCGCCGAGGGCCAGCACCCCGCGCAGCTGGCCCTGCCGCCCCAGGGTCTGCAGGGTCAGGGTCTCGCCGCCCTCGTCGAGGGTGGTGCCGGCCCGCTGCCCGCGGCGGAGCAGCCGGCCGGCCTCCGCCTGCACCTGCGGCAGCGCGGGGGAGGAGGTGGAACCGGAGAACGCGTCGCGGGGGAAGACCCGGTCGAGCGCGCCGCTCGCGTCGAAGAGCGCGACCCAGTGGCCCAGCTGCCGGGACAGCTCGCTGAGAATGTTGCTCAGGCCGTCGGGTCGGAGGGCCGCGTGCGAGATGGCCCGCTGGGCGTCCAGCGCCCAGGTGTTGCGGGCGTAGCGCAACTCGGCGACCAGGTCGCCGGCCGCACGCGCCACCGCGATGAACGGAGTGTCATAGGGCACCTCGATCAGGGGCAGCCCCTCGGCAAGGCAGGCCGCAACGAGGGCCTCCGGCGTGCCGGCGCGCACGACCTCCGTGCCGAAGCCGAGACAGGCGATGCCGCGGGCCGTGAGCCGGCGCACGTAGTCGCGGTAGTAGGCATCCGTCATCGGGTCGGCGAACTGGGTGCCGGTGGTGAGGAGCACCTGGCTGGCGGAGAGAAACGGCGTCGGGTCGGCCAGGTCGGAGCCGTGAACCCACTCCACGGGCTGGTCGAGCGCGTGTGCCGGCAGCTGCGGCTCGGCCGTGAGCAGGCGCAGCTGGAGGCCGGGCTGGGCCAGCAGGCGGCGCACGGTGGGCAGGAGCGGCGGGGCCAGGTTCGGAGCCATGCGACGAGTGTACAACGTGGCGAAAGTTCACCCGGGCGTTGTACACGGTGCCGGATGTCGCGGGTGGCCGCCCTGCGTAGCCTTCTGGAATCGGTATCGTCGCCGGCCCCGCGCCGATGCAACAGCCAGCGAACTGGAGCAGCAATGACCCTCGTAGACGCCCTTTCTGTGATCCCGGTCGGTGGACCGTCCCTTCCCCAGGAACGCCGCCTGGTCACCGCCATCCCCGGGCCGAAGTCTCAAGAGCTCGGACGTCGCAAGGTCGAATCCGTCTCCGCCGGGGTGGGCGTGACCCTGCCTGCCTATATCGTCGCGGCCGGCGGCGGTGTGCTTGTCGACGTCGACGGCAACTTCCTGATCGACCTCGGCAGCGGCATCGCCGTGACCGGCATCGGCAACAGCGCCCCCGAGGTCGTGGCAGCCGTGGCAGCCCAACTGGCCCAGTTCACGCACACGTGCTTCACCGTGACGCCCTACGACTCGTACATCGAGGTGGCTGAGACGCTCAACCGGCTCACCCCGGGCGACCACGCCAAGCGCAGTGCCCTGTTCAACTCCGGCGCCGAAGCCGTGGAGAACGCCGTCAAGATCGCCCGGCACTACACCGGCAAGCAGGCCGTCGTCGCCTTCGACCACGCGTACCACGGCCGCACCACCCTGACCATGGGCCTCACCGCGAAGAACCAGCCGTACAAGAACGGCTTCGGCCCCTTCGCCGCGGAGATCTACCGGGCACCCACGTCGTACCCCTACCGTGACGCCGGACTCGACGGGGTCGGGGCCGCCCGGCGCGCCATTTCCCAGATAGAAAAGCAGGTCGGCGCCGACAACCTGGCCGCCCTGATCATCGAGCCGATCCAGGGTGAGGGCGGCTTCATCGTGCCCGCACCGGGCTTCCTTCCCACCCTGGTGGACTGGTGCCGCACCAACGAGGTCGTCTTCATTGCCGACGAGGTGCAGACCGGCTTCGCCCGCACCGGCGACCTCTTCGCCAGCAACCACGAGGGCATCGTGCCCGACCTGATGGTGATGGCCAAGGGCATCGCCGGCGGCCTGCCGCTCTCCGCCGTCACCGGCCGCGCCGAGATCATGGACGCGCCGCAGGTCGGCGGCATCGGCGGCACCTACGGCGGCAACCCGCTCGCCTGCGCCGCGGCCCTGGCCACCATGCGCAGCTATGAGACCGAGAACCTGGCCCAGCGCGCCCGTGAAATCGGCGCCATCCTGACCGGACGGCTGAACGCCATCCGTGCCGTCGACAAGCGTGTGGGCGATGTGCGCGGGCGAGGCGCCATGATCGCCATCGAACTGGTCGACCCGGTGACCGGAGTCCCGGATGCCGCCCTCACCGGCCGCGTCGTGGCCGCCGCCCACGTCAGGGGCGTCGTGCTGCTCACCTGCGGCACCTACGGCAACGTGATCCGCTTCCTGCCGCCTCTGAGCATCTCCGACGACCTCCTCGTCGAGGGCCTGCAGGTGCTGGCGAGTGTGCTCGCCGCCGCCTGAGCCCTGGCTCCGCGGTCTCCTGCCCGAACCCGACGGGGGCACAGGGCGATCAGTCATACTGGGGGAACGCTGCGGGGAGGGTGGCGGAAACGCCCTTTCTGCACGGCCTTCACCCCTGATAAAAATCTCATTCGCATCTCCCGTATCGCATCGGAAAGAGACTCATCGTGTCCACTCGTGAAACCGAACTGCTCGCCCGCGTCCCGGACGGCCTCTACATCAACGGCACCTGGCAGCAGGGCGGCGGTAAGGCCATCGAGGTCACCGACCCGGCGACCGGTGCTGTGCTCAAACGGATCGCGAACGCGGATGCCGCCGACGGCATCCGTGCCCTCGATGCGGCCGTCGAGGCGGCCGAGTCGTGGGCGGCCACCGCGCCGCGTGCGCGGGCCGAGATCCTGCGCCGTGCCTTCGACCTGCTGCAGGAGCGCCGCGATGACTTTGCGCTGCTGATGACCTTGGAGATGGGCAAACCTCTCGCCGAGGCCAACGGAGAGGTCACCTACGGCGGTGAGTTCCTGCGCTGGTTCAGCGAGGAGGCCGTGCGCATCAGCGGTCGCTTCGGGCTGAACCCGGAGGGAACCGGCACGATGGTTGTCTCGCAATATCCGGTCGGACCGTGCCTGCTGATCACTCCGTGGAACTTCCCGCTGGCCATGGCCACACGCAAGATCGCCCCCGCACTCGCCGCCGGCTGCACGGTCGTCGTGAAGCCCGCCGAGCTGACCCCACTGACTACCCTCTTCTTCGTACAGCTGCTCGAAGACGCCGGAGTACCGGCCGGCGTCGTCAATGTGATCACCACGTCGACCTCGTCCGCCGTTGCCGGGCCGATCATCGCCGACCCCCGGCTGAGGAAACTCAGCTTCACCGGGTCGACCCCCGTGGGCCGCAAGCTCATTCAGCAGGCGGCCCAGGGTGTGCTGCGCACCTCGATGGAGCTCGGCGGCAACGCCCCGTTCGTCGTCTTCGAAGACGCCGACCTGGACAAGGCCGTCGAGGGCGCGATGCTCGCCAAGTTCCGCAACATCGGGCAGGCCTGCACCGCGGCCAACCGTTTCATCGTGCACGAGTCCGTCGCCGCCGAGTTCGCCCGCCGCCTGACCGAGCGAGTCGGCGCGCTGAAGATCGGCCGCGGCACCGAAGCCGGCGTCACCATCGGCCCGCTCGTCAGCGAGGCTGCCGTCGCCGGCACCGACGCCCTCGTGCAGGACGCGCTGGCCCACGGAGCCACCCTGCTCGCCGGCGGCAAGCGCCCCGAAGGCGCCGGCTCCTTCTACGAGCCCACCGTGCTGACGGACGTGGCCCCGGCCAGCGCGCTCCTGACCGAGGAGATCTTCGGCCCGGTCGTCGGCATCGTCACCTTCGCCGACGAGGCGGAGGGCGTGCGCCTGGCCAACTCCACCGAGTACGGCTTGATCAGCTACGTCTACACCCAGGACCTCGCCCGCGGGCAGCGGATGATCGCCAAGCTTGAAACCGGAATGATGGGTCTGAACACGGGCCTGGTCTCCAACGCGGCGGCACCGTTCGGCGGTGTCAAGCAATCCGGTCTGGGCCGTGAAGGCGGGCTCGAGGGCATCCAGGAGTACCTGTCCACCAAGTACACCCTCATCCCGGTCTCCTGACCGGCGACGTACCTATTTTTCACCTGCTTCCCCACCACCAGAACGCAATGGAGCACTCCGTGAGCATCATCGAACGTGACATCGTCATCATCGGCGCCGGGGCATCCGGCCTGACCGCGGCGACCGAGCTGCGGAAGGCCGGCCTGACCGTGGCCGTGCTCGAAGCGCGCGACCGCGTCGGCGGCCGCCTCCACACCGACGACATCGACGGTGCCATGCTCGAGATCGGCGGCCAGTGGGTTTCGCCCGATCAGGACGCACTCAAGGAGACCATCGCCGAGCTGGGCCTCGAGACCTTCGCGCGGTACCGCGAGGGCGAAAGCGTCTACATCAACGCCGCGGGGGAGCGAACCCGGTTCGAGGGCGAGATCTTCCCGGTCTCGGCCGACACCGAGCGCGAGATGGTGGCCCTGATCGCCACTCTCGACGAGTTCGTGGACCAGATGGACCCCGACCGTCCCTGGGCACACCCGCGTGCGGTGGAGCTCGACCAGATCTCCTTCCGGCGCTGGCTGGAGCAGGAGACCGACGACCAGGAGGCCCGCGACAACATCAGCCTTTTCATCGCCGGGGCCATGCTGACCAAGCCGGCGCACGCTTTTTCCACGCTGCAGGCCCTCCTGATGGCGGCCAGCGCCGGCAGTTTCAGCAACCTCGTCGACGCCGACTTCATCCTCGACGAACGGGTCGTGGGCGGGCTGCAGCGGGTGCCGATCCTGCTGGCCGAGAACCTCGGTGACGACGTCTTCCTCGGGCAGGCCGCCCGCACAGTGCGCTGGGGCGACGCCGGCGTGAGTGTGCTCACCGACGACCTCGAGGTGCGTGCGCGTCGCGTGGTCGTTGCCGTTCCTCCCGTGCTCTACACCCGGATCTCCTTCGATCCGCCGCTGCCGCGCCGCCAGCAGATGATGCACCAGCACCTCTCGATGGGCTTCGTGATCAAGGTGCACGCGGTCTACGAGACCCCGTTCTGGCGGGAGGACGGCCTCTCCGGCACGGCCTTCAGCCCCTACGAGCTCTCCCACGAGGCCTACGACAATACCAATTTCAACGACCCGCGCGGCACCCTGGTCGGCTTCGTCTCCGACGAGGCCGCCGACGGCGTGTTCACCGTCTCGGCGGAGGAGCGCAAGCAGCGCATCCTCACCTCGCTCTCGCACTACTTCGGCGAGAAGGCACTGACCCCCGTCGTCTACTACGAGAGCGACTGGGGCACGGAAGAGTGGACCCGCGGCGCCTACGCGGCGAGCTTCGACCTGGGCGGGCTGGCTCGCTTCGGCGCGGACCTGCGCACACCGGTCGGCCCGATCCTGTTCTCCTGCAGCGACCTCGCCGGAAAGGGCTACCAGCACGTCGACGGCGCAATTCGGATGGGACGCGCAGCGGCCGCAGAGATCGTCGCCGAGCTCGACTCGTAAAGCAGGCGCCGAGAGCGGGTGCGCTGCTACTCGTCGAAGGTGTTGAGCATCGCGAAGGCCGCGCGCTCGAGGTAGTCCCAGAGCTGGTCGCGCTGCAGCGGTGGTAAAGCGGCCTTGTCGACGGCGGCGCGCATGTGGTTCAGCCAGCGGTCGCGGGAATCCGGGTTCACCTTGAAGGGCTGGTGCCGTTGGCGCAGCCGCGGGTGGCCGCGCTGCTCGCTGTAGGTGGTCGGGCCACCCCAGAACTGCTCGAGGAACATGGTCAGACGCTCGGCGGCCGGGCCCAGGTCATCCTCGGGGTACATCGGCTTCAGTACCGGGTCGGTGGCGACGCCGCGATAGAACTCGTTCACCAGATTCTCGAAGAACGGCCTACCGCCGACCTGCGCGTAGAACGTGAGGCCGATCGCGGTGCCGTTCTCGCCCTCGCGCAGGTGGACCGCACCGGGCGCGGCAGGAGTCGGGGCGCCGGGGTCATTCGTCATCGTGAGTCTCCGGATCTGGTGCCGTGTGCGTGGGTGCCTCGGTCTTGGGTGTCGGGGCCTTGGGTGTCTCGGTCTTGGGTGTCGCGGTTGTGGGTACAGCCGGGTCTGTACCGGAAGCATCCGCTGACGCTGTGCGCGGGTGTGCCTCCTGGGGCAGCGCGGTCGCGGCGTTCCTGGGTCGGCGGGGTGCGCGGGGAGCCTTTTTCTTCCGCACCGGGATCGGGGCGGTGAACGGGCCGGTGGTGAGGTCCGGCATGGCCGCGGCTGCTTCCGCGGCCGCGTCGGCCGTTCCATCGGAGCCGGGGTCGGAGCCGGCGGCGACCGCGCCATCCGTGCCGGCCATGACCACGCTGTTGAGCGGAGTCAGACCGATGCCGAGCCCGTCCAGCGCCTTCTTCAGGTGCAGGCGCAGGTCGCGGGCGAAGTCCCACTTCGCCGCCACCCGGGTCTTGACGACGAGGCGCACGACGAGGGCCTCGGCGGAGATCGACTCGAGTCCCCAGATCTCCGGCTTCTCCAATATCACCGACCGCCACTTGCGGCTGGAGGCGAGCGCCTTCGCGACGCGCAGCAACTCGTTCTGCACCGCCTCGACATCGGACGAGTAGGGGATGGCGAGGTCGATGATCACGCGCGCCCAGCCCTGGGACATGTTGCCGACGCGCAGGATCTCACCGTTGCGCACGAACCACAGAGTGCCGTCGATGTCGCGCACCTGGGTGACACGGATGCCGACGGTCTCCACGACCCCGGAAGCGAAGCCCACGTCGACGATGTCGCCCACGCCGATCTGGTCCTCCACGACCATGAACAGCCCGTTCAGGATGTCCTTGACGATGTTCTGCGCGCCGAAACCGAGACCGGCACCGAGCGCGGCCGTCAGCAGGGCGAAGGAGCCCAGGATTTCATTGTTGATGATGTTGACGATCAGCAGGATCGTCACGATCAACAGGGTCACGTTGATGATATTCGAGAGCACCGAACCGAGGGTGCGGGTGCGCTGCACGACGCGCACGGCGGCTAGCGGCGAAACGCTCAGCGCCTGCGTGTCCTCCACGTTCTGGGTCTTCTTGACCCCCGTGACGATCTGTTGCACGACGCGGTCGATCACGAAGCGCAACACCCACCGGGTGACCAGCGCGGCCACAATGATGACGACGATATTGATGACCCTGAGCCACAGGTCGATTGTGAAGAATTGAATCAGTTCAAGCCAGATTGCGTCAAAGTCCATAACGATCCGAGTCTACAGAGCCGCGTCCTGTCCAAGTCCTGAGTCCGCGGCTCCGCACCCAGCCGCACCCTGCTGACCTCTGCCACCCGCTCGAACGAATTCGACGGAGATTTCTGACCAGATGACGAGCTGAACCGGTTTTGTGCGGCTCGGGGAGCAGAATCTCCGTCGAATTTGTCAGGGCCGAGGGCGAGGGCGGATGCGGCGTGGGGCACGAACGGCGCGGGCGGGCGGATGCCTCGGCGCGGCTACTCCGCGTCGCGCGCCTGGGCGGCGAGAGCGCGTTCGACCCCGGCCAGGTTCTCGATCACCAGGCGACGCAGCGCGAGCGGCTCCGGGTTGGCGTCGAGCCACGTTCGCGTCGCGGTGACGAGCGCCTGGTCAGCCAGTGGCGCCGGGTAGAGGCCGAGCACGAGCTTTTCCGCGATGGAGAAGCTGCGGGCGGCCCAAATCGGCTGCAACATGGTGAAGTACTGCTCGACGAACGGCTCCAGCAACGTGATGTCGTTGGCGCGTAGGAAACCGGCTGCCGTGACCCGAACGATGGTGTTCGGCGCGGTGTCCACGTCGATCAGAGATGACCAGGCGGCTTGCTTGCCCTCCAGGGTGGGGATGGCGGCGCGGGCCTGCGCGGCCGACTGGGCGCCGGTCGCGGTGTTGTCCGCGGCCAGCGCTGCGTCGACCTCAACCGCGCCGGCCTTGCCGCCGGCCACGAGGGCGATGAGCAGCTCCCAGGAGAGGTCGGTGTCGATCTCGAGGCCGTCGAGCGGCGCCGTGCCACCCCGCAGCGCGGCAACGGATGCCAGCTGGCTGTCGGTGGTCGCGATGGCGGCGAAGAACTTCACGAACTGGAACTGCTCGTCGCTGCCGGCGTCGGCGTGGCGGGCGAGGGACCAGAGCGCGTCCCCGACCTCCTTGACTGTACTCGTGCGGAATTCCTCGCTGACGTAGTACGAGGCGGCGAGCACAACCTGGCCGAGCACGGTGCGCAGCGTGGTGGACTCGGATTCCGTCGCGACGTTGCCGAGCACAAGCGTGATGAAGTCGCGCGCCGAGGTCTCGGCGTCACGGGTGGCGTCCCAGACCGCGCCCCAGATGATGGCGCGGGCGAGGGGGCTCTCGATCGCGGCGAGGTTCTCGAGGGCCACCTCCTGCGATGCCGGGTCGAGGCGGATCTTGGCGTAGGCCAGGTCATCGTCATTGAGCAGAACGAGGTCGGGTTGTTGGCGGCCGAGCAGTGACGGGACATCCGTCTGCTCGCCGTCGACGTCGATCTCGATCCGGTGCGTGCGCACCAGGGCGCCGTCCGTCCGGTCGTAGAAGCCGATGGCGAGGCGGTGCGGGCGGATGGTGGGGTAGTCGGCCGCGGCGGTCTGCAGCACCGTGAAGCCGGTGATGGTGCCGGACGTGTCCACGGTGATCTCGGGACGCAGCGTGTTCACGCCCGCGGTCTCGAGCCACAGCTTCGTCCACTCGGTGAGATCGCGGCCGCTGGAGGCTTCGAGCAGGGCCATCAGGTCGGTCAGCTCGGTGTTGCCCCACTGGTGCTTCTGGAAGTACGCGGCGACGCCGGTGAAGAATTCGTCGCGGCCGACCCAGGCCACGAGCTGCTTGAGCACGGAGCCGCCCTTGGCGTAGGTGATGCCATCGAAGTTGACCTGCACGTCTTCGAGGTCGTTGATCGTGGCGGTGATCGGGTGGGTGGAGGGCAGCTGGTCCTGCTTGTAGGCCCAGCTCTTCTCCATCACGGCGAAGGTGGTCCACGCTTCGGTCCACTCGGTGGCCTCGGCGGTCGCCATGGTCGACGCCCACTCGGCGAACGACTCGTTCAGCCACAGGTCGTTCCACCACTTCATGGTGACGAGGTCTCCGAACCACATGTGCGCCAGTTCGTGCAGCACGGTGACGACGCGGCGTTCCTTGATGGCGTCGGTGACCTTGGACCGGAACACGTACGTCTCCGTGAAGGTGACCGCGCCGGCGTTCTCCATGGCGCCCGCGTTGAATTCCGGCACGAACATCTGGTCGTACTTGTCGAACGGGTACGGGTAGTTGAACTTGCCCTCGAAGTATGCGAAGCCCTGGCGGGTCTTCTCGAACAGGTAATCCGCGTCGAGGAACTCGAACAGGCTTTTACGGCAGAAGAGCCCGAGCGGGATGATGCGGGCGTCGCTGGACGTCAGCTCGCTGCACACGACTGCGTAGGGGCCGGCGACGAGGGCGGTGATGTAGCTGGAGATGGTGTGGGTGGGGGCGAACGCCCAGGTCTTGTGGCCGCTGCCGGCATCCGTCGGCTCGGGCGTGACGGAGTTGGAGATGACTTCCCAGGCGCCGGGGGCGGTGACGGTGAAGGCGAACGTGGCCTTGAGGTCGGGCTGCTCGAACACGGCGAAGACGCGGCGGGAGTCGGGCACCTCGAACTGGCTGTACAGGTAGACCTCGTTGTCGACCGGGTCGACGAAGCGGTGCAGGCCCTCGCCGGTGTTCGTGTACTCGGCGTCGGCGACGACGGTGAGCGTGTTCTCGGCGGCGAGTCCGTCGAGCTGAATCCGGATGCCGTCACTGACGAGTGAGGGGTCGAGCGCGGCGCCGTTCAGCGTCACCGAGTGCACGGTGCGGGTGATCGCGTCGATGAAGGTGGACGCACCGGGCGTCGCGGTGAAGTGCACCGTGGTCTCGCTGCCGAACGTTTCCGGTCCGGTCGTGAGGTCAAGGGTGACCTCATAGCTCTGAACGGTGATGAGCGCGGCGCGCTCCTGGGCTTCGATCCTGGTGAGGTTCTCTCCGGGCAACGGTTTCTCCATCTCGGTTTCGCGGTCTGCACGCGCGCCGACGCTTGTGGCGCAGCGCGCGAATAATCAGCCTAGCCAAGGAATATGGTGTCTGCACAAGGGCAAGCACCGACCCGCGGGCCGCGACGGGCGACCGGTACCGTGAGTTCGCTGACGTGGGGGCGCGCGGCATGAGCGCCCGCCACGACGTGTGGGCGTCGAAAGTGTCGGACGACCCGGCGACCTCCGCTCCGATCGACCGGCACGCGGCACCGAAACGGCTTCGTGCTCGCGCCCGATGCCGAGCCCCCGCGCAGCCACCAGGCTGCACAGGCGGGCGCTGCACTGGCGGCGCGTAGGGACCGTCGCCCCGGCAGGTGAGCGGAGGCGCCGCCCGGCCGTGCGCGTGCGCTCGCCCGTCGTCCGGCGCCTGGCGTCCCGCGTCCGGTGTCCGGTGTGGAATCCATTCGACGGAGATTCTGCGGAAAGGAGCCGTTTCAGGCCTCCGTGGAGCTGTTTCGGACAAAATCTCGGTCGAATTCGTTCGGGGCGGCTCTAGGGTTGGTCACAATGACAACCCATGACGCGCTCCGTGACGCCTACGACGCACAGCTCCGGCTCCGGGTTCCGACCGACCGGCCCACGGGCATCCGTTACGAACTGTCGGGCCCGGTTCTGCGGATCTTGGGACGGCACCAGGGGTTCGTCGAGACTGCTCGCGACGTGGGTGCGACCGGCGCGGCGCTCGACGCCCTGATCGCGGAGCACCGCGACTTCTTCGCTGCCCGCGGCGAGGCCTTTGAATGGAAGACCCGCGGCCACGACCTGCCAGCCGACCTGCCGGACCGCCTGCTCGCGGCCGGCTTCGTGGCCGAGGAGCTGGAGACGGTCGTCGTCGCCGAGACCGAACGCCTGAACACCGTGCCGGTGCTGCCGGTCGGCGTCACGATCAGGCAGGTCGACACCCGGGTCGACTTCGAGCGCATCGCCGCGCTGCAGTCGCAGGTCTGGGACGAGGACTACGCCTGGCTGGCCGACCAGCTGGAGGCCGGTGTGCGTGATGCCCCGGGCGACGTGCTCGTGTTCGTCGCCGAGGCCGGTGGCGTGCGCGGCGGCGAGCTCGTCTCCTCGTGCCGGGTCGAGTTCACCCCCGGCACCGATTTCGCGGGACTCTGGGGTGGGTCGACCCTGGCCGCCTGGCGGGGCCGCGGCATCTACCGGGCGCTGGTGGCATACCGCGCGCGGCTCGCGCACCAACGCGATGTGCGCTTCGTGCACGTGGATGCCTCCGACGACAGCAAACCGATCCTGCTGCGGCTGGGCTTTCAGGCCATCACGACGACGACCCCCTGGGTCTGGACCCCTCCGACGACCTGCCCCGGCTACCAGAGGCCGGGCTTGTAGTCCTTGAGGAAGACGCCGCAGAGGTCCTCGCCGCCCTCGCCACGCACAATCGGGTCGTAGACCCTCGCCGCGCCGTCGACCAGGTCGAGTGGGGCGTGGAAGCCCTCCTCGGCGAGGCGGACCTTGGTGGGGTGCGGCCGCTCGTCGGTGATCCAGCCGGTGTCGACGCTGGTCATCAGGATGCCGTCGGACAGCATCTCCTTCGCGCTCGTGCGGGTGAGCATGTTCAGCGCGGCTTTGGCCATGTTCGTGTGCGGGTGGCCGGGCCCCTTGTACCCGCGGCCGAACACGCCCTCCATCGCCGACACGTTCACGATGTAGGTGCGGCGGGCGTCGGATGCCGCGAGCGAGCCACGCAGACGGCTGACCAGCAGGAACGGGGCCGTGGTGTTGCACAGCTGCACCTCCAGCATCTCCAGCGGGTCGACGTCTTCCACGTTCGCGGTCCAGCTGTTTCGGGAGTGCAGGTCGGGCACGAGCCCGCCGGCGTCGATCGCGGTGCCGGCGGCGAGACGCGCGAGTGACGAGGAGCCCGGCGCGAGCGCCAGGGCGGTCAGGTCGTCTGCCGTGAGTGCGCCACTCGCGCCGGCTGCTGCGGCCAGGATCGGATGGCTGGTGACGGATGCCGCGAGCGCGGTCGGGTGCGCGTCACTGGTGTGCCCGAACGTGACGATCTCCGGGATGACGCCCTCCGGCAGCGGCGACTGCTCGGCCTCGACCAGCATCGAGTACGAGCCGGGGGAGCGGCGCACGGTCTGGGCGGCGTTGTTGATCAGGATGTCCAGCGGCCCGGCCGCGGCGACGGAGTCGGCCAGGCCGATCACCTGGGCCGGGTCGCGCAGGTCGATCCCGACGATGCGGAGACGGTGCAGCCAGTCGGCAGAGTCCGGCATGGCGCTGAAGCGGCGCACCGCGTCGCGCGGGAACCGGGTGGTGATGGTGGTGTGGGCGCCGTCGCGCAGCAGGCGCAGGGCGATGTACATGCCGATCTTGGCGCGGCCGCCCGTGAGCAGGGCGCGCTTGCCGGTCAGGTCGGTGCGGGCATCCCGCTTCTCGTGGCTCATTGCCGCGCAGGCAGGGCAGAGCTGGTGGTAGAAAGCGTCGACGAGGGTGTACTTCTGCTTGCAGATGTAGCAGGCCCGTGGCACGAGCAGCTCGCCGGCCGACGCCCGGTCGGTGCCCAGGCGCAGCTGGGCGCCGATGGTCTCGTCGTCGATGCGGGTGGCGGCGCCGGTCGCGGTCGCGGCGATGACCTCCCGGTCGGCATCCGCGATCGCCTGCCGCTTCTCGCCGCGTCGCACCATCTTGACGGACTTGAACATCTTGGCGGTGGCCTGCCGCACGGTGACGAAATCGGGGTCTTCGGGGTCGATCTCGCTGAGCGAGGCGAGCACGCGCAGGGCGATCGCCATCTCGGCAGGGTCGATCCCCGGGGTGGACACGGCCCCGGGAGCGGGCTCGGTCGGAGGGGTCGTGATCATCGGACAATTCTACGATGGCCCCCGCGATGGCCCGGCCCGGTGCACACAGCACACAGACCGGTGGCCCGGCGCGCCGAGACCAGGGCCTCCGCACGCCGGACCACCGGTCGATGCAGCAGGGTGTCGCTAGACCTTCAGCGGCTCCGGCTCGGTTTTCGGCTCCGTCGCGAGCGATGAGAGATCCATCGACGAGGTCGGCGGCTCATAGGTCTCGTCGAACGGCATCTCGTCGGTGTCCAGGGCAGGGTTGTCATCCTGCGTGGCGACCAGTTCGCGGGCCTCGAAGACCGAGTCCACGCTGGGCATCGAGCCGATCAACGGACGCCCGGCAGACTCGCGCAGGAAGAAGATCGCGATTCCGCCGATGACGGATGTCCCCATCAGGTAGTACGCCGGCATCATGTCGTTCTCGGTCGTGGCGATCAGCGCCGCGATGATGAACGGCGTCGTGCCACCGAAGATGGCCACCGAGAAGTTGTACGCGATGCCCATGGCACCGTAACGGCTTTCGGTCGGGAACAGCGCCGGCAGGGCCGAGGCGAGGTTGGAGACGTAGAACGTGACGGGCAGGGCGATCAGAGCCAGGCCGAGCAGCGTCGTCCAGATCTCGCCGACGCCGATCAGCATGAAGGCGGGGATGGAGAGCACTACGGCGCTGAGCGAACCCATCCAGAGCACGGGACGACGACCGATCTTGTCGGACAGGCGGCCGGCCAGGGGGATGCAGAGCGCCATGATAACGAGGATCGGGATGGTGAGCAGTGTCCCGTGCAGCTCGTCGTAGCCCTTGGTGGCGGTGAGGTACGTCGGCATGTATGAGGTGAGTGCGTAGCCGAGCGTGTTGGCCGCGGCGACGAGGATCATCGCGACGATGATGCCGCGCCAGTGGTTCTTGAAAATGCTGACCGGGCTGTTGGACGGGGCGGACTCGTCGGAGAACGACGGGTCGGTCGCGGCCAGTTCCTTCGCGTCCAGAGTGGCCTGGAAGGTGGGGGATTCCTCGATCTTCAGACGGAACCAGATGGCGATCAGGCCGAGCGGTCCGGCGATCAGGAACGGGATCCGCCAGCCCCAGTCCTCCATGACGGGCTGCCCGAGGGTGATCTGCAGGATGGACACAAGCGCGGCGCCGATGGCGAAGCCGAGGTAGCTGCCCATATCGAGCAGGCTGGCGAAGAAGCCGCGGTGCTTGTCGGGCGAGTGCTCGCTCACGAAGGTGGTCGCACCGGCGTACTCACCGCCGGTGGAGAAGCCCTGCACGAGCTTGGTGAAGACCAGCAGCGCGGCGGCGAACATGCCCACCTGAGCGTAGCCGGGCAGCAAGCCCACGGCGAAAGTGGATGCCGCCATCAGGATCAGGGTCATCGACAGCACCTTCTGGCGGCCGATCTTGTCACCGAGCCAGCCGAAGAACACACCACCCAGCGGGCGGGCGATGAACGTCGCGGCGAAGGTGCCGAGCAGGAACAAGGTCTGCACGGTCGGGTCGGACTCGGGCAGGAACACCGGACCCATGGTCGTGATGAGGTAGCCGAACACGCCGACGTCGTACCATTCCATCGTGTTTCCCACGATGGTCCCGCCGAGGGCTTTCTTCAGCCTTGACTGGTCGACCACGTTCACGTGTGACACCTTTAAACGACGCTGCAGGAGCGGATTCTTGGTCTTCACCGCCGTGCCGTCGGCACCGGAAAATGAGCTGGTTCTGGGCATTGGAACTTCTCTCGTAGAGATCATGTTGCTGCGAAAAAAAGGGGCCCGCTTTCGGGCATAACGAACAATTTTAGTCGGAAATGGGCAACAACCAGACATTTTGCCGAGGATACCCTCTCTGGACAGGGGTTTACGTTCGGTCTCCGTCGGCGCTTTCCCAGCCGGGAGACACTTAGGCTGAGCCTCATGGCTGACTCTGTAAAGTTCTGGTTCGACCCCTCCTGCCCCTGGGCCTGGATGACCTCCCGCTGGGTGGACGAGGTCTCCGCCCTGCGCGGTTTCGACGTCGAGTGGAAGGTGATGAGCCTCGCCGTTCTGAACGAGGACCAGGACGTGTCCGAGGAATACCGCGCGTTCTTCCCCCGGGCTCTCAAGTACACCCGCCTGGTTGCTGCCGCGCAGGAGCTGCACGGCCAGAAAACGGTCAAGGCGCTCTACGATGCCCTGGGCGTCCGCATCCACCTCGGTGGCAGCACAAACCCCGACGAGGTCATTCCCGCCGCGCTCGCCGAGGTGGGCCTGCCGGCATCGTTCGCGGAGTGGGCCGACAGCGACCACCACGACGTGCAGATGCGCGCCAGCCACTTCGACGGCATGGAGCGGGTGGGCCAGGATGTCGGCACCCCCGTCATCGCCGTGAACGACGTGGCCTTCTTCGGCCCGGTCATCTCGCCCGCGCCGAGCGGCGATGCGGCGCTCAAGCTGTGGGACGGTGTGGTGGCCGTTGCCGGGTACGACGGTTTCTTCGAGCTGAAGCGCTCCCGCACCCGGGAGCCGATCTTCGCCACGGCTGCGACGGTATCGGCCGAGCAAGTCGAGTAAATATAATCGGTTGCATGCGCATCCATATCGCCACTGACCACGCCGGCCTCGACTTCAGCCACCAGCTGGTCACGCACCTCACCCTGGCCGGTCACGAAGTCGTGGACCACGGACCGGAGGTCTATGACGCCCTCGACGACTACCCCGGTTTCTGCATCCGGGCGGCCGAGGCCGTCGTCACCGACCTGTCCGTCGGCGTCGACGCGCTCGGCGTCGTCTTCGGCGGCTCGGGCAACGGCGAGCAGATGGCCGCGAACAAGGTGAAGGGCGTACGCGCCGCGCTGGTCTGGAGCCTCAGCACCGCCAGGCTCGCCCGCGAGCACAACGACGCGAACGTCATCTCCATCGGTGCCAGGCAGCACACCATCGAGGACGCCATCGACTTCATCGACGCCTTCATCTCGGAGCCGTTCCCCGGCGACGAACGCCACTGCCGACGCATCCTGCAGCTGGCGGAGTACGAGGCGCACTGCACCATCAACGGCACGCGTCTCGCCGACTAGCCGTGCCTGAGGGTCATTCCGTCCACCGCATTGCGCGCCAGTTCGCCCGCAACTTCGTGGGTAAAAGCATCCAGCTGTCGTCGCCGCAGGGCCGGTTCGTGGACGGCGCGGCGATGCTCGACGGACACATCATGACGGATGCCCGTGCCGTCGGCAAGCAGATGTTCCTGGAGTTCGACAACGGGCTCTGGCTGCGCGTGCACCTGGGGTTGTACGGCGCCTGGGACTTCGCCGGGGACATCCAAGCGCACGGTACGGACGCCGCCATCTCGGGTCGCAGGCGCCGGACCGTCAGGCGCGGCGCGGGTGACGTCATACAGGGCCTGGCGGGGGAGGACTCGTTGCAGAGCATCGGCGCGCCCCGGCTGACCCGGCTGCGGATGGCGGAAGACGAGAAAGTCAGCGTCGAACCCGACGGCTTCCCGCCCGCACCCATCGGCCAGGTTCGGGTGCGTCTGCTGGCCGACGACGTCGTGGCGGACCTGCGCGGGCCCACGGCATGCGTGGTGCTCGACCCTCAGCAGGTGCACGAGGCGATGGACCGTCTCGGGCCGGACCCGATGCTTGATGACAGCCCAGCCGCCGAGGACCGCTTCGTCACGGTGGTGCGGAAGAAACCCACCCCGATCGGGCGCCTTTTGATGGATCAGTTGGTGGTCAGCGGCATCGGCAACGTCTACCGGGCCGAGTTGCTCTTCCGTGCGCGCCTGAACCCGTATGCGCCGGGCAAGTCGCTCAGTGACGAGCAGTCCCGGGCGCTCTGGCGAGACTGGGCGCACCTGCTAAAGATCGGCGTGTCGACCGGGCAGATGATGACCATGGACGGCCTCGGCGACGCGGCGTACGGGCGCGCCCTGAGGCGACGGGCCGACCGGCACTGGGTGTACAAGCGCGAGGGGCTGCCCTGCCGGGTCTGCGGCACCCACATCACCCTCGAGGAGATGGCCGCACGCAAGCTCTACTGGTGCCCGAAATGCCAGGCCTGACCTGCTCGCCCCGATCTGCTTCACCTGATCTGAACAAACGACCAGAACGGGACCGATGAGACACAACCCCATTTTTGCGCAGGGCGACCCAGCCGAGATCCGCCGTCTCATCCGGGAGAACCCATGGGCCACGCTGATCAGCCACACCGAGTCCGGTCTGGTGGCCTCGCACTACCCGGTGCTGCTCGACGAGGAGGCCGATGAGGCCGACGGAATCGTGCTGGTCAGCCACGTCGGACGCCCCGACGAGGCCCTGCACGAACTCGGCCGGCACGAGCTGCTGGTGATCATTCAGGGACCCCACGGCTACATCTCGCCCGGCTGGTACGACGCGGCGCCCGCCGTTCCCACCTGGAACTTCGTCGCCGCGCATTTGCACGGCACGCCCGAACTGCTCCGCGACGAGGAGAACCTACGGGTGCTGGACCGCCTGGTCGACCACTTCGAGGAGCGGATGCCTGAACCGCGCCGCCTGTCCGGCACCGAGGCCAACGCCGCCTACGCCGCCCGCATTGTGGCCGGCACGGTCGGTTTCCGGCTCAGGGTGAACCGCCTCACCGCCAAGAGCAAGCTCAGCCAGAACAAGCCGGCCGAGACCGTGGCGCGCATTCTGGGTGAACTCGACGGGGACGGTCCCTATGCGAGCCCGGGCCTGGCAGCCGAAATGCGCCGGGTGCACGGGGCCGAGCGGTGAGCGTGTCCACGCCCGCTCCGGCAACCGCGGCGGCCCCTCCGCTCGTTCTGAGGAACGGCCGGCTGCCGGGGAGCGACGAGATCGTCGACACGCTGATCGTCGACGGCCGGGTGCGCCGGCTCGGGTATCTGAGTCAGGCGGTTGCGGGCATCCGTTCGGTCGATCTGGAAGAACGCTGGCTGATTCCGGGCCTCTGGGACAACCACGTGCACTTCAGCCAGTGGGCGCAGACGAATCAGAGGCTTGATCTGTCCGGCACCGGCAGTGCCGCCGCCGCGGCCGATCTGGTCGCCGGACGAGCGCCCGGAGTTTCGAGAGGGGAGACCCTGGTCGGGTTCGGGTTTCGCGACGGTCTGTGGCCGGATGCCCCGAGCCGGCCCCTGCTGGACGCCGCCGCCGGCACCGTTCCGACCGTGTTGATCAGCGGTGACCTACACTCCTGCTGGCTGAACTCGGCCGCGCTCGGCCGCCACGGTCACACGGAGCACCCGACCGGGCTGCTCCGTGAGGAGGACTGCTTCGCCGTGGTGCGCACGCTCGCCGAGGTGCCCGATGTCGTGATGGACGGTTGGGCAGACAGCGCGGCCCGGGCCGCGGCGGCTCGGGGGGTCGTGGGCATCGTCGACATGGAGATGGACTGGAACCTCGCCACCTGGCTGCGGCGCATCCAGGGCGGCACCGACTCGCTGCGGGTGGAGTTCGGTATCTACACCCAGCACCTGGAGCGCGCCATCGCACTCGGTCTGCGGAGCGGGGCCGGCGTCGACGGCACCGGCGGGCTGCTCACGGTGGGACCCGGCAAGGTGATCACCGACGGCTCGCTGAACACCCGCACCGCGTACTGCTTCGACGAGTACCCCGGCCTGGAGGGCCAGCCCGGGTCACGCGGGATGCTCACCGTGCCGTCGGAGGAACTGCTCGCGCACCTGGGTCGGGCCGTGGCCGCGGGCATCCGCCCCGCCGTGCACGCCATCGGCGACCGGGCCAACGCGCTGGCCCTCGACGCCTTCGAGCAGCTCGGCTGCGCCGGCAGCATCGAGCACGCGCAGCTGCTCACGAGGCAGGACGTCGCCCGTTTCGCCCGGCTCGGTGTGGTGGCGAGTGTGCAGCCCGAGCACGCCCTCGACGACCGGGACGTCGCCGACCGCTACTGGGTGGGACGCACTGACCGGGCCTTCGTGCTGAAGAGCCTGCTGGACGCCGGGGTCACCCTCGCGCTCGGGTCCGACGCCCCGGTCGCTCCGCTGGACCCGTGGGTGAGCATCGCCGCCGCCGTCGGGCGCACCCGCGGCAGCCGCGAACCCTGGCACGCCGAGCAAGCCATCTCCCGGCAGGCCGCGCTCGCCGCGTCCGCGCGCGGCCGGCACCGCGTTCTGGCGGGGGACGTCGCCGACCTCGCGGTGTGCGAGATCGACCCGTTCGTCGCCTCCGTGCCCGACCTGCGACGGATGCCCGTTGCCGCCACCCTGCTCGCCGGCCGCTTCACCCACACCACCCTCTGACCTGGGGGTTTACCCCCGGCGAGATCCGGTTGGCAGCGGGATGTTGTCTACTCGACCCGGCGATCAGGCTGAGTACCGACAGACTTACTGGAGGACACCATGACCGCACCGACCGAAACCTCCCCACGCGCCGGATATGGCGCGCTCTGGCGCCGCGTGCCGCAGGAGCTGCTCTTTCTGCTGCTGACCCTGCCGGTGGTCGTGATCGCGCTCACCGTTCTGAGCACCGTATTCTTCACCGGCGTCGGCCTGCTCGCCGTCGTCGTCGGGATCGTCGTCGTCGTGGCGTCCCTCTACCTCGCCCGCGGCATCGGTCTGGTCGAACTCGCCCGCCTGCGCTGGGCCGGCCAGCCTGCCATCACCCCGCCGCGGTGGGAGACGCCGGGGGAGCCGGCCACCACCCTCCGCGCCCTGCTCGGCCCGCTCGTCAACGGGCACTACTGGCTCTACCTGCTGCACGGCATGGTCGTGAACTTCGTGGTCGGGCTTGTCAGCTGGATCGTCACCGTCGTCTGGCTGTCGGTGGGCCTCGGCGGCGTCAGCTACTGGATCTGGGGCCGCTTCCTCCCCGAGGACCGGAACGACGACCTGCACGCGATCATCCTGAACTGGATACTGCCGGGCACCACGCTCCCGATCGACCCGCTCCTGGCCGAGAGCCTCCTCCAGCTCGTCCTGGGCATCCTCTTTCTGCTGACCCTGCCGTACATCACGCACGCGTTCACCCGGCTGCACCAGTTCGCGGCCCGCGGCATGCTGGGCGCCTGGCGGTCCGAGGCCCTGCAGCGTGAGGTCGCCGACCTCAGCGCGTCGCGCGGGGCGGCCGTCGCCGCGGAAGACCAGTCCCTGCGGCGCCTGGAACGGGACATCCACGACGGTCCGCAGCAGCGGCTGGTTCGCCTGCAGATGGACCTCGCCAGAGCCGAGCGCAAACTCGATGTCGACCCGGATGCCGCGCGCACCCTGATCGTGGAGGCCCGGGAGCAGGCTCATGACACCCTCGAGGAGCTGCGGGCGCTGTCCCGCGGTCTGGTGCCGCCCCTCCTGCAGGATCGCGGCCTCCTCGCCGGCCTCGAGTCCCTGGCCGCCCGAAGCACCATCCCGGTGCGGCTCGAGCTGCAGGTCGACCCGGCGCTGCGGCTGCCCAGCGAAATCGAGCGAAGCGCGTATTTCGTCGGCGCGGAGTTGCTCACCAACGCCGCCAAGCACTCGCGGGCCACGGACATCCGTCTGCACCTGGCCCTGCGCGCCGTCCCCGACGATGTGAGCACCGGCAGTCCTGCCGGCACGGGGGCCGCCGGCGCCATCTGGCTCGACCTCTGGGTGATCGACGACGGCATCGGCGGGGCCCGGCTGACCGATGCCCACGGCCTGCAGGGACTCGACGAACGCCTGCACGGCCTTCGCGGGGTGTTGTCGGTGCGGAGCCCCGAGGGTGGCCCAACCGCGATCGGGGCACACATCCCACTGCCCGCGGCCCGGCCGGCGCGAGCCGTCGCCGTATCCTGAACGGATGACCGACCTCGCCTCAGCCTTTCCCGCCGCTCCCTCCGCCCCACCCCTGCGACTCGTGCTGGCCGAGGACTCGGTGCTGCTCAGAGAGGGTCTGATCCGCCTGTTCGACGAGGCCGGGTTTGTGACCGTCGCGTCCTACGGCGACGCGGATTCCCTCCTGGCCGAGGTAGACGCGCTGCGGCCCGACATCGCCGTGCTGGATGTGCGGATGCCGCCCACCTTCCGGGACGAGGGCGTGCGCGCCGCCCTGGAACTGCGCCGCAGGCTGCCGTCGGTGGGCATTCTGCTGCTCAGCCAGTATGTGGAGGGCACCTACGCGCATGAACTTCTCGCTGCCGGCAACGGGGGACTGGGCTACCTGCTCAAGGACCGGGTGGCGTCGCTTGACGAGCTGCGGGACGCCGTGACCCGGATCAGCGCGGGCGGCACCGTGCTCGACCCACAGGTCGTGCGCGAGTTGCTGGCCCGCCGCACCGACCCGGTCGCGGCCCTCACCCCGCGTGAGCGCGACGTGCTCGGGCTGATGGCGGAGGGGCGCACCAACGCCGGCATCGCCGCGAAGCTCGTGATCGGCGTCGGCGCGGTCGAGAAGAACGTCACCTCGATCTTCCAGAAGCTCGGCCTTGACGACTCGGGCTCCGACCACCGCCGGGTGCTCGCCGTGCTCACCTACCTGCGGCACTGACCCCGCGGCACTGGCCCAGCCACGGGCATCCGAATGTTCGGATCCGGCCCGGTCAGGGGTGCAGACTTAGCTCATGAGCGAGATCGCGAATTCCAAGCTGGCCATCATCGGAGCCGGGGCCGTCGGGTCGTCCCTGGCCTACGCCGCACTAATCCGGCAGTCCGCGCGGGAAGTCGTCCTCTACGACATCAACGGGCCCAAGGTGGAGGCCGAGGTTCTCGACCTGGCCCACGGCACCCAGTTCACGGGTGCCTCCTGCGTGGCCGGCGGCAGCGACCTCGACGCCATCGCGGGGGCGAACATGGTCGTGATCACGGCCGGGGCCAGACAGCACCCGGGCCAGTCCCGACTCGAGATGGCCGGCGTCAATGTCGGGATCCTGCGTGAGCTGATGCCCCAGCTGGTCGAGCGAGCCCCGGACGCCGTCTACATGCTCGTCACCAACCCCTGCGACGTGCTTGCCTATGCTGCCCGCCAGTTCAGCGGGCTGCCGGCCACGCGCGTCTTCGGGTCGGGCACGGTGCTCGATTCCTCTCGGCTGCGCTGGATGCTCGCGCACCGGGTCGGTGTCGCGATCGCCAATGTGCACGCCGTGATCGTCGGAGAGCACGGCGACTCGGAGTTCCCGCTCTGGTCCCAGGCCCGGATCGGCCCGATCTCCCTGGCCGAGTGGGTGCAAGACGACATCTCGCCCAAGGGTCTGGTGCCGTTCTCGGAGGCGGAATTCGACGCGATCACCGAGAGCGTGAAGACCGCGGCGTACACGGTCATCGCCGGCAAGGGCGCCACGAACTACGCGATCGGGCTTTCGGGCGCCCGGATCGTCGAGGCCGTGCTGCGCGACGAGGGCGCCGTGCTTCCGGTCAGTTCGGTGCTCACCGACTACCGGGGCGTCAGCGATGTGGCGCTGTCGGTGCCGAGCGTGATCAACGCCGAGGGCGTCTCCCGCGTGATCGAGGTTCCCTTCAGCGAGAAGGAGCAGGGGCTGTTCGAGCACTCGGCGGCGACGTTGCGCGCGACGCTGAACGGGCTCGGACTCGACTGAGCCGTGTGAGACGATCCGTCCAGGGCGTGGTGTGGAGGGGATGACGGGAATCGAACCCGCGCCATCAGTTTGGAAAACTGAGGCTCTACCATTGAGCTACATCCCCGGGCGCAGTCCCCTGCGCATACACTCAGCGTAGTACACGCTGACGGTCGCCAGCTGCACGTCTCGACCCGCGGCATCCGGACCGTGCAGTAGACTTACTGAGGTCATTCCGCGAATTGCGCGAACTCTGCGCGCCAAACGGATGCGATCACCGGGTTGAGAAATTGTCCGGGGCGTAGCTCAGCTTGGTAGAGCGCTCGGTTTGGGGCCGAGAGGTCGCAGGTTCGAATCCTGTCGCCCCGACCAACACCCCCTAAATACATCGGTCGAACACAGGAGATTGCCACGTGAAGTCCACGGTAGAACAACTGAGCCCCACTCGCGCGAAGGTCACCATCTCGGTGGCTCCCGAGGAGCTGAAGCCCAGCATCACCCACGCCTACGGCCACATTGCCGAGGACATCAACATTCCCGGCTTCCGCAAGGGCAAGGTCCCGCCGGCCATCATCGACCAGCGGGTCGGCAAGTCCGCCGTGCTCGAGCATGCGGTCAACGAGAGCCTCGACGGTTTCTACCGCTCGGCCGTGACCGAGCACAAGCTGCGCCCCCTGGGTCGCCCCGAGGCAGACATCGTCGCCTGGCCCAGCGACAAGGACTTCTCCGGAGACCTGGAACTGGCCATCGAGGTCGACGTGCGCCCCGAGATCGACCTGCCGAACTACTCCGGGCTGAAGCTCACCGTCGACGCCGTCGAGGTGTCCGATGAAGAGGTCGCCGAGGAACTCGACAACCTGCGCAGCCGCTTCGGCACGCTCGTCACCGTCGATCGCCCCGCCACCACGGGCGACTTCGTGCAGATCGACCTGATCGCCGCCATCAACAGCGTCGAGGTCGACAACGCCACCGGCATCTCCTACGAGGTCGGCTCCGGCGACCTCATCGACGGCATCGACGAGGCGCTCGACTCCCTCAGCGCCGGTGAGACCACCACCTTCAACTCCAACCTCATGGGTGGGGACCACGAGGGCGAGACCGCCGAGATCACCGTCACCGTCGGCGCCGTCAAGGAGCGCGAGCTTCCGACCGCCGACGACGACTTCGCGCAGATCGCCAGCGAGTTCGACACCATCGCCGAGCTGACCGAGAGCCTCAAGGGCCAGGTCGAGCGCTCCAAGGTCTTCGGCCAGGGCACCCAGGCCCGCGAGAAGCTCGTCGAGCAGCTGCTCGAGTCGGTCGAGGTTCCGATTCCGACTGCGATCATCGAGGACGAGGTTCGTCGCCACCTCGAGGGCGAGAACCGCCTCGAAGACGCCGAGCACCGCGCCGAGGTCACCGAGGCCAGCGAGAAGACCTTCCGTCAGCAGATCCTGCTCGACACCATCGCCGAGGCCGAGAAGGTTCAGGTCAGCCAGGACGAGCTCACTCAGTACCTGATCCAGGGCGCAGCCCAGTACGGCATGGACCCGAGCGAATTCGTCCAGGCGCTGAGCGGCAACGGTCAGATCCCGTCGATGGTGGCCGAGGTTGCCCGCAACAAGGCCCTCGCCATCGCACTGGGCAAGGCCGAGGTCGTTGACTCCAACGGCAACGCCGTCGACCTGTCCGAGTTCGTCGCGGTCGCCGACGAGGCGTCCGGCGAGGGCGAGGACGAGGAGATCGAGGAGGACGACTCCGACGCCGCCGAGGCCGAGGTCGACGCCGAGGTCGAGGCCATCAAGGCCGCCAAGGCCACGGCAGCGAAGGCAGCCAAGGCCAAGGCCGCCGCGGCGAAGAAGAAGGCCGCCGCCAAGAAGTAGCACGACAATCGCTCACGCGGGCGTACGGGTCGGATGTCACAGGCATCCGGCCCGTTCCGCGTTTGTGCCCTGCCGCCCCCACCCCGCCCACGACCCCGTCCCTGGCTTGACCCCTCCCGACCTGGACCAATTCGACGGAATTTTTCGGGTTCAGGGCCGTTATTCACGGTTTTCGGGGTCAGGAGAGCAAAATATCCGTCGAATTGGTTCGGAGCGACGGATGCGTGGCCGGCGCGTTATCTGCCGAGGGCGAACACAGCCGTTCCGGAGCGTCGGCTCCTATAGATTCAATCTGAAGCGACAAGTGAAACGGAGCGCGACATGGCCGATATGACACCTACACCGGGCGTTTTTGACCGACTGCTGAAAGACCGCATCATCTGGCTGGGTTCAGAGGTCCGGGATGAGAACGCCAACGAGATTTGTGCCAAAATCCTGCTGCTGGCCGCAGAGGACTCGGAGCGGGATATCTTCCTGTACATCAACTCTCCCGGCGGCTCAATCACGGCGGGCATGGCCATTTACGACACGATGAGGTTCGTTCCGAACGACATCGTCACCGTCGGCATCGGACTCGCGGCCTCGATGGGGCAGTTCCTGTTGTCCTCTGGAACGAAGGGCAAGCGGTACATCACCCCCAACGCCCGGGTCCTGTTGCACCAGCCGTCCGGCGGATTCGGTGGCACGGCCGCCGACATCCAGACGCAGGCGAAGGTCATCCTGGATATGAAGAAGCGGATGGCCGAACTCACGGCAGAGCAGACCGGCAAATCGGTCGAGCAGATCCTCATCGACAACGACCGCGACAACTGGTTCACCGCTCACGAGGCCGTGGCCTATGGTTTTGTCGACCACCTGCGCGGCTCCGCGTCGGAAGTGGTCGGCGGCGGCGGCACCGACGACTCAGTGAACAAGAAGTAGGACGGGCGAGACGACATGGAATTCACGAATTTTGGTCAGCAGGCCGGGGGCCGCGCTCCTCAGGCACCCGAGGCCCGATACATCCTTCCCACGTTCGAAGAGCGCACGGCCTACGGCTACAAGCGCCAGGACCCCTACGCGAAGCTCTTCGAGGACCGCATCATCTTCCTCGGCGTGCAGGTGGACGACGCGTCCGCCGATGACGTCATGGCCCAGCTCCTGGTGCTCGAGAGCCAGGACCCGGACCGGGACATCGTGATGTACATCAACTCACCGGGTGGCTCCTTCACCGCGATGACGGCGATCTACGACACGATGCAGTACATTCGTCCGCACATCCAGACGGTCTGCCTCGGCCAGGCGGCATCCGCTGCCGCCGTGCTGCTTGCCGGCGGCACCCCCGGGAAGCGCCTCGCCCTTCCCAACGCCCGCATCCTCATCCACCAGCCCTCGGCCGGCGGACAGGGCGGCGGTCAGGCCTCCGACATCGAGATCCAGGCAGCCGAGATTCAGCGGATGCGGGAGTGGCTCGAAGTCACCATCGCTCACCACTCCAACCGCAGCGCGGAGCAGGTTCACAAGGACATCGACCGCGACAAGATCCTCGGCTCGGCCGAGGCCCTCGAGTACGGCCTGATCGACCAGATCCTGACCAGCCGCAAAAACGTGCCCACGCTCGTCAAGTAGTAGAGCGAAACCGTGAACGCGACGGATGTCCGGGCTCGACGGAGCCGGGCATCCGTCGCGTTTCGCATATCGGGGAGATCGGGCACAACGGTGCTTGAACGTTATTCGACAGATGCGGTCAGCCTGCGCCCGTGCCGCACAGGCACAGGCTAGGCTCGATGCAGTTATCAATGGAGGAGGCTGACGGATGGCCCGAATAGGCGAAAGCGCTGACCTGTTGAAGTGCTCTTTCTGCGGAAAGAGCCAGAAGCAGGTGCAGCAGCTCATTGCGGGCCCCGGTGTCTACATCTGTGACGAGTGCGTCGAGTTGTGCAACGAGATCATCGAGGAGCGTTTGGCCGAAGCCACCGCTGAAGACGGTGCCGGCGAATTCGAACTGCCCAAGCCGAAGGAGATCTTCGGCTTCCTCGAGGAATACGTCATCGGGCAGGAAGCCGCCAAGCGCGCCCTCGCCGTTGCCGTCTACAACCATTACAAGCGCGTACGCTCCCGCGCCACCCTCACCGCCGCCGACGCCATCCACGACGACGTGGAAATCGCCAAGTCCAACATTCTGCTGATCGGCCCTACCGGCTGCGGCAAGACCTACCTCGCCCAGACGCTGGCAAAACGCCTCAACGTTCCCTTCGCCGTGGCGGATGCGACGGCCCTCACCGAGGCCGGCTATGTCGGTGAAGATGTGGAGAACATTCTCCTCAAGCTGATCCAGGCCGCCGACTACGACGTCAAGCGCGCCGAGACCGGCATCATCTACATCGACGAGATCGACAAGATCGCACGCAAGGCCGAGAACCCCTCGATCACCCGCGACGTGTCCGGCGAGGGTGTGCAGCAGGCCCTGCTGAAGATTCTCGAGGGCACCGTGGCCTCGGTTCCGCCGCAGGGTGGGCGCAAGCATCCGCACCAGGAATTCATTCAGATTGACACCACGAATGTGCTGTTCATCGTGGCCGGCGCGTTCGCGGGCCTGGATGACATCATTTCGACCCGGGCCGGCAAGAAGGGCATCGGGTTCGGCGCGCCGCTGCACAGCAAGGGCGACGACGTCAACCTGTTCAGTGAGGTGCTCCCCGAAGACCTGCACAAATTCGGCCTGATCCCCGAGTTCATCGGCCGTCTGCCCGTGGTCACCACCGTCACCCAGCTCGACCAAGTGGCCCTGATGCAGATTTTGACCGTCCCGAAGAATGCCCTCGTGCGGCAGTACCAGCGTATGTTCCAGCTCGACGGCGTCGAGCTCGAATTCGAACAGCCGGCGCTGGAGGCCATCGCCGACCTCGCGGTCCTGCGCAAGACCGGTGCGCGCGGCCTACGAGCGATCATGGAAGAGGTGCTCGGACCGATCATGTTCGAGGTGCCGTCGAGCTCCGAGGTGGCGCGTGTCGTGGTCACCCGGGCCGCCGTGCTCGATAACGCCGAGCCCACGATCGTGCTGCACAAGGCCCGTCGCGTCGACAAGTCCGCCTAGGTTCAGCGCCCGGCCTCACCCCGCTTCGGCACCCGACCGAACCGAGCCCGGGGGCCGCCGTGTACCAGCCCGCCTTCGTCGGCGTCGTTGCGGCGGTCACCGGATTCGCGGGTTCATTCGTGCTCGTCATCGCCGGGCTGCAGGCCGTGGGCGCGTCCGATTCGCAGGCGGCATCCGTCCTGTTGGCGCACTGCCTGCTGGTCGGCATCGACGGCGTGCTGTATCCCGAAGCCGATCGCCAGTGCGATGCTCGCCGGCATCCTGTTCCCGATCTGCCCGGCCCCGGTGACGGCAGCCGTGTAGCAGCCGCTGCTCGCGGTGCCGGTTGTTCTGGTCTGGCTCGCCGTGTTCAAGCTGGCGCGCGCGTGGATGGTGCCGGCGACCATGGTCGGGGCCGCGATCATCGACGTTCGGCTACCAGCCTCTGCCCTGCGCGATCTGGTCGGCTCCGGTCTGGCGAACGCGTTCGGATCGGTCGTCGGCGCGCTCGGCATCAACCTGACGGCAATCACGACCGCGCCGATGGCCGGCCCCGACGCGCATCCTGACGGCCTGAAGCGGTGGATCGCCACGGCTGCCTCCGGGGCGGCCTGCCTCGTCCTGGTCACCGCGTCGGGCGTTTCGGTGTCGGGCATCGGCTCCGCGTTCGGGGTGCTGGTCATCGGCGGCGTGGTCATGCTCTGGCCCGGCTGGATGCCCTCCGGCCGCTCTCACCCAACTGCCGTCGCTGCCCCCTAACGAATTCGACGGAGATTTTGGCGAAATCAGGCCCACACGGGCCGAAAGCGGCCTGTTTCCGTAAAATCTCCGTCGAATTGGTTCAGGGGCGGGGCGTTAGGGCGCCGGGCAACGCCGGGCAGTGCCGGACGGTGCTAGTTCAGGCCGCGACGGTCGAGCAGCGGCTGAATGTCGGCGTCACGGCCGCGGAAATGGCGGTAGGCGGCGAGCGGGTCGGTGCTGCCGCCCACGCCCAGCAGCCGCGACCGGAAACGGTCTCCGTTGGCCCGGGTGAGCCCGCCGTTCTCTGCGAACCACTCGCCGGTGTCGGCGTCCAGCACCTCGCTCCAGATGTAGGAGTAGTAGCCGGCGTCGTAGCCGCCGGCGAAGGTGTGCGCGAAGTAGGTGCTGGAATAGCGGGTCGGCACGGCCGGATTGTCGAGCCCCACGGCGGCGAGGGCGGATGCCTCGAACGCGGCGACATCCGTCACCCTGTCGTCGGCTCCGATGCGGTGCCAGGCCTGGTCGAGCAGGGCCGCCGCAAGGTACTCGCTGGTGAAGAAGCCCTCGTTGAAGGTGGACGAGGCGTGGATGCGGTCGATGAGGTCCTGGGGCATGGGCTCCCCGGTCTCGTGGTGACGGGCATAGTTCGTGAGCACGTCGGGCCACAGCATCCACATCTCGTTGACCTGGCTGGGGAACTCCACGAAGTCGCGGTACACATTGGTGCCGGCGAATTTCGGGTAGGTGACCCGCGCGAACAGGCCGTGCAGGGCGTGCCCGAACTCGTGGAACAGGGTGACGACCTCGTCGAAACTGAGCAGCGTGGGCTCGCCCGTCGCCGGCCGGGGCACGTTCAGGTTGTTGCAGACGATCGTGGGGGTGCCTATCAGCGTCGACTGGGAGCCCAGGGCGTT
The DNA here is from genome assembly GCF_004402345.1 of Cryobacterium sp. TMT2-15-1. NCBI lineage: Bacteria > Bacillati > Actinomycetota > Actinomycetes > Micrococcales > Microbacteriaceae > Cryobacterium > Cryobacterium sp. TMT2-15-1. The sequence goes on from NZ_SOGD01000059.1 coordinate 78,331, forward strand.
CATCCAGGCGCCGCCCCGCTTGGAGTCGCGGGTGTAGACGTCGATGATGTACAGGCCCACGGGGGAGCCGTCGGCCTCGGTGACCTCGAACACACGCGCGCCGGGGTGCCAGGCGACGAGGTCGGGTTGCTCGGTGAAGGTGACGCCGTAGAGCCGATTGGCCGCGTAGAACACGCCGTCCTGCAGCACCCGTTCGAACTCGAAGTAGGGGCGCATGGCCGCGGTGTCCACGTCGTAGCGGGCCCGTCGCACCCTCTCCGTGTAGAAGGCCCAGTCCCAGGCGGCGAGCTCGAAGGCCCCGCCGTCCGCATCGATCTGCGCCTGCAGGTCGGCCTGCTCGGCGCGCGCATTGCGGGCTGCCGCCGGCGCGAGGCGCCCGAGCATGTCGGCGACCGCCTCCGGGGTCTTCGCCGTCTGGTCCGCGGTCACGCCGGCCGCGTGGCTGTCGAATCCGAGCAGCCGGGCCCGCTCGGCACGCAGCCGGGAGATCTCCAGCACGAGGGCGCGGTTGTCGAACTGCCCGCCGCGGATGCCCCGTGACCGGGAGGCGGCCAGCAGCCGCTCCCGCACACCGCGGTTCGTCAGCTGTGCCAGGTAGGGGTGCGAGGTAGGCAGCACCAGAGTGATCACGTAACGGCCGGTCAGGCCGCGCTCGTGGGCGGCCTCGGCTGCGGCGGAGATCTGACCGGGGGTGAGGCCATCCAGCTCGCTCACGTCGTCGAGCACGAGTGCCAGGTCGTTGGTGTCGGCGAGCAGGTTCTTCTCGAACCGGGTGGTGACCGTGGAGAGCCGCTTGTTGTAATCACGCAGCCGGGCCTTGTCGTCGTCGTCGAGGCCCGCGCCCGCGAGCGTGAATTCGGTGAAGTACCGCTCGATCAGGTAGCGTTCCTCCGGCTCCAGGTCCAATCGATCCCGCTGCTCCTGCAGAGCGGCGATCCGGGTGAACAGGCCAGGGTCCAGACGGATGGCGTCCGCGTGCGCTGCGAGGAGCGGGGCCAGTTCCTCCTCGAGTGCGTTGGTGAAGTCGCTGGAGTCCGACGAACTCCGGTTGAAGAACACCTCGGCCACCCGGGTCAGCAACGGCCCGCTGCGCTCGAGCGGGACCATCGTGTTGTCGAAGGTGGGGGCATCCGCGCTCGCGCAGATCGCCGCAATCTCGGCCAACTGCTCGGACATACCGTCCAGGAACGCCGGCCGGTAGTGCTCCTCCGCAATCAGCGCGAACGGAGGCAGCTCGAACGGAAGCGTGCTGATGCTGGCGAAGGGGTTCATTTCTTCACCCTGTCACATCCCCGGTCACATCCACATTTCGTCTGTCGGAGTACTCCCCCGCACGCCTAGGATCGGTTCATGATCGACGAGCCGGCACGCCCCGAGACCGCGCCCCGGGAGCAGTACACGCACGGGCATCACGAGAGCGTGCTGCGCTCGCATACCTGGCGCACGGTGGCCAACTCGGCGGCCTACCTGATCCCGCACCTGGATGCCGGGCTGACCCTGCTCGACGTGGGCTGCGGTCCGGGCACGGTCACGGTCGACCTGGCACGCCGGCTGTATCCCGGTCAGGTCACCGGCATCGATGCGTCGGAGCAGATTGTGCGGCGCGCAGCCGGGCTGGCCTTCGATGAGGGGGTGCGGAACGTGTCGTTCCAGGTGGGTGACGCCTACGCGCTCGGCTTCGCCGATGCGAGCTTCGACATCGTACACGCGCACCAGGTGCTCCAGCACCTCGCCAACCCCGTCGCCGCGCTGCGGGAGTTCCAGCGCGTGCTGAGACCGGGCGGGATCCTCGCCGCCCGCGACGTCGATTCCGGGGGAGTGATGTACTACCCGAAGCTTCAGGGCCTGCAGCTGTGGGAGAGCGCCTTCCGCGACGTGCAGTACTGGAACGGCGGCGACCCCGACGCCGGGCGGGCGCTCAAAGCCTGGGCGCGCCAGGCCGGGTTCACCGACGTGGCGAGTTCGGCATCCCTTTGGTGCTTCGCCTCGGATGTCGAACGCGAGTGGTGGGGGCGGTCCTGGGCCGAGCGGGTGATCGAATCCGACTTCGCCGCACACGCCATCGAGGTGGGCGCGGCCGACCTGGCCGACCTTCGGATGATGCAGGCCGCGTGGCTGCAATGGGCCGGCGACCCCGATGGCTGGTTCGGTATCCCACACGGCGAGATCGTGGCCAGGAAGTAGCCCGTGCCGTTCCTCGACCGACTCCAACACTGGGCCCAGGTTCAGCCCGACGCCACCGCCGTCTCGGTCGGCGCCGACCGAATCAGCTTCGCCGAGCTCCGCGATGCGGCGGCGGCGCTCCTGCCCGCGACGCCCCGGATCTCCACCGTCTGCCTGCCCCACGGCACCGCGTTCGCCGTTGCCTTCGCCGCCGGCGTCGCCGAAGGCCGCTGCTCTGCGATTCAGAACCCTGACTGGCCGAAGGCGCAGCGCAGGGTGGTCGAGGAACGCCTGGCGAGGATCGCCGGGTTGGACGGACGGGTCGGCGCCGGCGCGCCCCTGCTCGGCACGGAGTTGCGCGACGGTCCCCCCGACAGGGACTTCCTCTACGGGTTCACCTCCGGAACGACCTCCGTGCCCAAGGCGTTCACGCGCAGCCGAGCCTCCTGGCAGCGCTCGTTCGCGCTGGGCACCGAGTTCTTCGGCCTGACTCGGCACGACCGAACACTGGCGCCCGGCCCGCTCTCCGCCAGCCTCAGCCTCTACGCTCTCGCCGAATCGCTGCATACCGGCTCCGCCTTTTTCGCTCTGCCCCGCTTCTCCGCCGCCGACGCTGTCGCCTGTGTCGCTGTCGAGCAGATCACCCGGATCGTGGCGGCGCCGACCGTGCTACGTGTGATCGCCGCGCACGCGCTGGCCGTCGGCACGAACGGCACGCCACCCACCGGCAGGAGGCTCACCGCCATCGTGAGTGCGGGGGCCAAACTCGACCCGGGAACCCTGTCGATGCTGCGCCTCTGGGCGCCGGACGCCAGCGTGTTCGAGTACTACGGGGCAGCCGAACTGAGCTTCGTGACGGGGTCCGTGCTGCGTCCCGGCGAGGTGGCGCCGATCTCGGCGACCGCCGTCGGGCGGGCTCTGCCCGGCGTGGAGGTGCGCATCCAGGACGACGCGGGACGCGCCCTGCCGACCGGCACCCCGGGCACCATCTTCGTGCGCAGCCTTCTGGTGGGAGGCGGGTACGCCTGGGGCGACGACGGCGAGGCGTTCCGCCGCGAGGTCGACTGGTGCACGGTCGGCGACATCGGCTTCCTCGACCCGGCTGCGGTGCTGCACCACCTCGGCCGCCGCGCCGACCTCATCGTCACGTCCGGGCACAACGTCTACCCGCAGCAGGTCGAAGCGGCCTTGCGCGGCCTTCCCGGCGTGGAGTCGGCCGTCGTCACCGGTCTGCCGGACCCCGTGCGCGGAACCCGCGTGGTGGCCGCCGTGATCGCCGGCTCCGAGACGGATGCCGCGCGCATCCGGTCGCGCGCCGCGGCTCTGCTCGCCGCGCCCCACCGGCCCCGCGCCTACTACGCCCTGACGGAGCTGCCGCTCACCTCGGCCGGTAAACTCAGCCGGGTGATGCTGCGCCGCTGGATCGAGAAGGGTGACCGTCGTGTGCGCCCTCTGCGCTGACCCAGTCCGGCCGGACGCGGTCGGCGCCGACGGCTCCACTGCTCCCAGCGCCGACAGCGCCGATTCGCCCGCCGGACCGCCAAACGACGCTGCCCGGGAACCCGTGATCGTGCTTGCCCGCCGCACCGCCTTCGGCCGCCGCAACGGGGTGTTCGCGCACACCTGTGCCGAAGACCTGCTGGCCCCCGTGCTGAACGCCGTGGTGTCCGGTGGCGGGGTGTCCCCGGCTGCCATCGACGATGTCATCATCGGCAACGCGGTGGGCGGCGGCGGCAACGTGGCCCGCCTGGCCGCGCTGACGGCCGGTCTGCCGGATTCCGTCCCCGGCCTCACGATCGACCGGCAGTGCGGCTCCGGCCTTGAGGCCATCGTGCTGGCCTGCCGGTTGGTTGTCGCCGGCGCCGGCGACCTCTACCTCGCCGGGGGAGTCGAGAGTTGCAGCACGGCCCCGCTGCGCGCGCACCGGCTCACCTCGGGCCCCGGGCGGCCGGACTTCTTCGATCGCGTGCGTTTCGCCCCCGATTCAGTCGGCGACCCCGACATGGGCGTCGCCGCCGAGAACGTGGCCGACCGCTACGGCATCTCCCGGCAGCGGCAGGACGCCTTCGCCCTCCGCAGTCACCGGCTGGCCGTCACGGCTGCCGCCGTGCCGGCGCCCGACATCGTGCCGCTGCCGACAGAGGCCGGCCCGGTCTTCGTCGACGAGGGGCCTCGCCCGGGTCTGACTAAGGCCCTGCTGGCCCGGTTCTCGCCGGTCTTCCGGCCGGGAGGAACGGTCACCGCCGGCAACTCCTGCGCGGATGCCGATGGCGCCGTCGTGGTCCTGGTCACCAGCCGCCGGCGGGCGCGCGAACTCGGACTGACCGGGTGGTTGTCCTTCGTCGACGCCGCGGTCACCGGCACGGACCCGAACTTCCTCGGCATTGGCGGCGCCGAGGCCGCGCGCCTCGTGCTGCTTCGGCAGGGCCTGACCGGGGCCGACCTGGCTCGGATCGAGTTCAACGAGGCGTTCGCGGCGCAGGTGCTTGCATCCCTCGATCTGCTCGGCGTTCCTGAGGAGCACGCCAACCGCGAGGGTGGGGCGCTCGCCCTCGGGCATCCGTTCGGCGCCAGCGGAGCCCTGCTGGTGCTGAGGCTGCTGCAGCAGTGTCGCGCCGCGGCAACACCGGGGGACGCCGCCCTCGCTGCGGTCAGCATCGCCGGCGGGCTGGGGCTTGCCGCCCTGTTCCGCTGGGAGCAGTCCCTGTCATCGGAGGCAGCGGGCGCCGACCGACTCTCACGCTGACGCACGACCACGGGGTGCGGAGTGGCCTCGCGGGATGCCGGTCAGCTGAGGTTAGATCCAGTCGTCCTCGTCGTCGAGCACGATCGACGGCTGCGTGATCGTGGCACTGTCCTCGCCTGGGTCATAGCGGATGATCGTGCCGTCGTCGAGCTCGAGCACGGGGCTGCCCTCGAGCCAGGTCAGTGTCCAGCGCCAGGCGCTGGAGTCCTCCGCCAGCGCGGTGAGGTCCTCTTCGACCGCACGGATGGCGATCTCCACCACGTGAGGCAGCCCGGCCGGCGCCGGGTGACCCAGAGGCCAGCGGGTTCCCATCTTCACTTACAGCTCGATCTCGTAGGTGACCCAGTCCGTACGGGTGGCCAGATCGTCGTACAGGCGCTGTGCGGTCTCGTTGTCGGCGGCCGTCAGCCACTGCACGGTCGTGAGACGGTGCGCCGCGGCGTACTCCTTGGCGAACTCGATCAGGGCGCGGCCGACGCCTGTGCTGCGGGAGTCCGGCGACACGAACAGGTCGTCCAGGAACAGTCCGCGGGTGGCGGTCAGGGTGCTCGGGACCTCGCGGTAATGGGCGAAGCCGACGAACTCGCCGTCCTCGTCGACAGCCACGGCACCGGCGAGAGACTCGTTCTTGTCGATGATCCAGCTCCAGACCTGGAGCGCTTTCTGATCAGTCAGATCGCTCTTGTAGAACTCGCTGTAGCCCTCGAAGAGTCCCAGCCATGAGAAGAAGTCCTTATCGCCGAGCGCGCGTACCTTGATTGACATCCGGTTCTCCTAGTTCTCCAGCACCGTGGCGAGCACGATGTCAGTGACAGCCAATTCGCTGCCCTCAATAAAAACCAACTCCGAGATGCGGCCAACGGCCCTCAGATCAACTGCAGCCTGCCTGAGCAGGGCAATCTCTGCAGCCGTACCGCTAATTACAGCAGAAACAACGGCGGATTTCTGGGATGCCTTGGCATCCGTTTTCGCGCGGCGGATGCCGGTGAGCGCCCGGCTGGACAGGTCCAGCAGGGCCACGTTGCCGCCCTGCCCTCCGCCGAGCTCGGTCTGAACGGGCCAGAAGGTTCGGTGGATGGACCCCTCGTTGGACCAGGACCAGGCTTCCTCGGTCGCGAACGGCACGAACGGGGCGAAGAGGCGCAGCTGGGTGGCCAGGGCGGTGCGCAGGGCGGCGACGGCCGACGCCTGGCCGGCTCCCGCGTCGCCGTACGCGCGCTCTTTGACCAGTTCGAGGTAGTCGTCGCAGAACGTCCAGAAGAAGCTCTCGGTGAGTTCCAGCGCACGGGCGTGGTCGTAGCCCTCGATCGCGGCGGTGGCGTGGCCGACGACGACGCTGAGCCGAGCGAGCATGCTCTGGTCGAGCGGCTCGGTCACGGGGGCGTCGGCGGCGCCGTCGAAGGAGAGGATGAACTTTGACGCGTTCAGGATCTTGATCGCCAGGCGACGGCCGATTTTGATCTGAGTCGGGTTCTTGGGGTCGAAGGCGGCGTCGGTGCCGAGGCGTGATGACGCGGCCCAGTAGCGCACGGCATCCGAACCGTGCTGCTCGAGCATGTCCGCCGGGGTGACCACATTGCCCTTGGACTTGGACATCTTCTTCCGGTCGGGGTCGACGATGAAGCCGGACAGAGCTGCGTGCTGCCACGGCGAGACGCCGTGTTCCAGCTCGGAGCGCAGCAGGGTGGAGAACAGCCAGGTGCGGATGATGTCCTGGCCCTGCGGGCGCAGCGAGTACGGGTAGACGAGATCGAACAGTGCGGGATCGCGCTCCCAGCCGCCCGCCAGCTGCGGGGTCAGGGAGGAGGTCGCCCAGGTGTCCATCACGTCGACCTCCCCGACGAAGCCGTTCGCCTGGCCGCGCTGCTCGGCGGCGTAGCCCGGGGCGGTGTCGGAGGACGGGTCGACCGGGAGCATCTCGCGGGTGGCGACGATGGGCTGGTCGAAGAGCGGGTTCGCGTCGACATCCAGCGGGTACCAGATCGGCAGCGGAACGCCGAAAAAGCGCTGGCGAGAGACGAGCCAGTCGCCGGTGAGGCCGTTGACCCAGTTGTCGTACCGCACGCGCATAAACTCCGGGTGCCACTGCAGGTCGGTTCCGTGCGTGATCAGGCGGGCGCGCAGCTTCTCGTCCCGAGCGCCGTTGCGGATATACCACTGACGGGTCGACACGATCTCGAGCGGTTTGTCGCCCTTCTCGAAGAACTTGACCGGGTGCACGATCGCGCGAGGCTCGCCGATCAGGTCGCCGCCGAGGCGGAGCAGGTCGACCACGGCTGCCTTGGCGGAGAAGACGGTCTTGCCGGCCAGCTGCGCGTACGCGGCCTGTCCGGCCTCGCTCGTGATCGCCTCGGGCGCCTCGGCGATGATGCGGCCGTCAAAGCCCATGATGGCGCGGTTCGGCAGGTCGAGTTCACGCCACCAGATCACATCGGTGACGTCGCCGAACGTGCAGATCATGGCGATGCCACTGCCCTTGTCCTTCTGCGCGAGGTGGTGGGCCAGGATCGGCACCTCCACGTCGAAGAGGGGGGTGCGCACGGTCGTGCCGAACAGCGCCTGGTAGCGCTCGTCGTCCGGATGCGCCACCAGCGCCACACAGGCCGGCAGCAGTTCCGGGCGGGTGGTCTCGATCTCGATGGCGCCGCCATCGGGCATGGCGAAGGCGACCCGGTGGTAGAACGCCGGCATCTCCTTGTCTTCGAGCTCGGCCTGGGCGACCGCGGTGCGGAAGGTGACGTCCCAGAGGGTGGGGGCCATGGCCTGGTAGGCCTCGCCGCGCTCGACGTTGCCGATGAAGGCGGACTGGGAGGTGACCAGCGAGTCATTGCCGATGGTGCGGTAGGTCTGGGTCCAGTCGACGCTCAGGCCCAGCATGCGCCAAACGGCCTCGAACTGCTTTTCGTCCTCGATGGTGAGGCGCTCGCACAGCTCGATGAAGTTGCGGCGGCTGATCGGCAACTGGTCGGCGGCCTTGGTGCTTTTGCCGTCTCCGCCCTCGAACGGGGCGGTGAATTCGGTGGTGTAGGGCAGCGACGGATCGCAGCGCACGCCGTAGTAGTTTTGCACGCGCCGCTCGGTGGGCAGGCCGTTGTCGTCCCAACCCATCGGGTAGAAGACGCTCTTGCCGCGCATCCGCTGGAAGCGGGCGATGACATCCGTGTGGGTGTAGGAGAAGACGTGGCCGATGTGCAGGGAGCCGGAGGCGGTCGGCGGTGGGGTATCGATGGAGAAGATGCTCTCCCGCGTGGCCGAGTCACGGTCGAAACGGTAGGTGCCGGCCTCTTCCCACGAGCCGCCCCACTTGGTTTCGAGGCCTTCAAGGGCCGGTTTTTCCGGAACGTTGGCGGCGGTCATGTTTCTCCGATTCGATCTGTGCGGCACCGTGTCGTTGGTGAAGTGCCTGAGTATTGGGCCTTATCCAACTTACCGGATGCCCCGTCGTCCGCCGACTCGGGCCGTCACCCAGCCCTGCAGCGCCCGGCTGGGACTCGCCGTGAGTGGCAGGATTGAAGCGGGAAGGGGTGCCATGGATGACCCGGGAACACTGTCCGAGGCCCGTCGCACGGTGCTGCACCGCACGGTGCGCTGGATCGTGGGTTTCACGATCGGCTACAACGTGCTCGAGGCCGTCGCCTCGATCGTGGCGGGCGCCGCGGCATCCTCGACCGCCCTGATCGCCTTCGGCCTGGACTCCGTCATCGAGGTGCTCTCCGCCGCGGTCATCGCGTGGCAGTTCTCCCGGCGCGATCCTGAGCGCTGGCAGAAACCGGCCCTCCGCGCCATCGCGATCGCGTTCTTCACCCTCGCCGGGTACGTGATCCTGGCCGCCGGTCTGAGCTTCGCCGGCGTCGTCGAGGCCGCGCCCAGCCCGCTGGGCATCGTCATCGCGTGCCTGAGTCTTGTGATCATGCCTGGGGTGGCCGGCGTGGAGCGCCGGACCGGCGCGGAGCTCGGCAGTGCCAGCGTGATCGCCGACGCCCGGCAGTTGCTGCTCTGCGCGTGGCTGTCCGGGTCGATGCTGCTCGGGTTGGCGGCCAACGCGCTCCTCGGCTGGGCCTGGGCGGACTCGCTCGCCGCCCTCGTGATCGCCGGGTTCGCGATCAGGGAGGGCATCGAGGCGTGGCGCGGCGAAGCCGAGCCGCCGGTGGTGCCGCACGCCGACTAGGAGGGTGAGCCCCCGTCAGGTGGCGGTCGATTCAGGCGATTGCCCCACCAATTCGACGGAGATTTTGCTCTGGGAGCCGGTTTTCAGGCCCGAACGGGACGTTTCGGGCAGAATCTCCGTCGAATTCGTTCGGGACGGAGTCGCCCCAGGGTCAGAATCCGAGCCGGGGGACCGCGCTGAGCAGGGCCTGCGTGTACGGATGCTGCGGGGCGGAAAAGACCCGGGCCGCGGCACCGGTCTCGACGATGCGGCCATCCAGCATCACGGCGACCTGGTCGCTCACGTGCTGGATCACCCCGAGGTCGTGGGAGATGAACAGCAGGCTGAGGCCCAGCTCGCGCTGCAGATCGTCGAGCAGGTCGAGCACCTGGGCCTGCACGGTCACGTCGAGCGAGGACACGGGCTCGTCGCAGATCAGGATCTGCGGGTCGGAGGCCAGCGCTCGGGCGATGCTCACCCGCTGCCGCTGCCCGCCGGAGAGTGAGAGCGGTCGGCGGCCCAGCAGCCCCGGCGGCAGACCCACCGCGTCGAGCAGCTCCAGCACGCGCAGCCGGTCGGCAGTCGTTGCTGAGGCGGTAGTCGTTGCTGAGGCGGTAGTCGACGCGGCAGTCGATGCAGAGCCGCCAAAGCCGGAGGTGTCGCCAGAGCCGGGTGCGCCGCCGCGCCGGCCGCGCCCGGCCGCGCCGCCGACCGCGTCCCGCAGCACCTGCTCGACGCTCAGCCGGGGATCGAAGGAGCTGAGCGCATCCTGGTAGACCGCACCGAGCCGGGGTCGCAGGAGCCGGCGCTGCTTCTCCGCGGCGGCGCTGAACGGCTGCCCGAGCACCCGCACCTCGCCGGCGTCGGGCCGGGTCAGCGCCAGCACGAGGCGGGCCGTCGTGGTCTTGCCGGAGCCGGATTCGCCCACGATGCCGAGCGTCGTGCCGCGCTCGAGCCGGAACGATACCCCGTCGACCGCAAGCTGCTCGCTCCCGTCGGGCCGGGTGAAGCGCTTGACCAGTCCGGCGGCCTCCATCACGATGTCGCGGTCAGCAGCGCCGTCAGCAGCGCGGTCGGCATGGTCGGCGAAGGCCGGCGGGGCAGGCGAAGCGAAGGCCGACGAGGCGAAGGCCGACGAAGTGGACGCAGGTGACACCGGAGCCACGGCCCGCGGGCTCAACCGCAGCCCGCGCGGCTTGTCGACCGGGATCGCGGCGAGCATCTGCCGTGTGACCGGATGCTCCGGCTGGGTCAGCACCTCGTGCGCCGGTCCCTGTTCCACGATGCGTCCCTCGCTCAGCACGGCGATCCGGTCGGCGATACGGCCGACGACGGCCAGGTCGTGGCTGATCAGCAGGATGCCCGTTCCGGCGCGTTTCAGGCTCGCCAGCAGCTCCAGGATCTGCGCCTGCACGGTGACGTCGAGCGCCGTTGTAGGCTCGTCGGCGATCAGCAACGGCGGGTCCAGCGCGATCGCGGCCGCGATCAGGGCCCGTTGGCGTTGGCCGCCGGAGAGCTCACCGGAGCGTTTCCGCATTTGGTTGGCGGCGTCGGGCAGACCCACCTGGTGCAGCACCTCGAGCACCCGAGCGTGCCGAGCGGCGGCGCCGAGGCGGGTGTGCAGCCGCAGCGAGTCGGCGATCTCCCGGCCCACCGGGCGTAGCGGGTCCAGCGACACGAGGGCATCCTGCAGCACCAGACCGACGTCGCGGCCGCGCCGTCGGCGCCAGTGCTGCTCGGACAGCCCGCGCACATCGGAGCCCGCGAGGCTCAGCTCGTCGGCGCGCACCCAGGCCGTGTCACCGGCCAGGCCGAGCAGGCTGCGCGCGGTGACGCTCTTGCCCGAGCCGGACTCGCCCACGATGGCCAGGCATTCGCCGGGGGCCACCTCGAACGAGACTCCGTTCAACACCGGGTCGGCGTCACCCTGCGGCCCGAAGCCCACCACGAGGTTCCGCACTCGCACCGCCGTAGCGTCGGTCACGCCCGCGGCCTCGGGAGAGCCCAGGCCGCCCAGGCCCACGCCCAGCTCGCCGCTCATGCGTGCCTCATCCGTCGCTCGATGCCGCGGCCGAGCGCCGTGGCCGATACCGCCGTCAGCACGATGAATAGCCCGGGAAAGAAGCTCATCCACCAGGCTGACCCGATGTAGGTGCGCCCGGCGGAAAGCATCGCGCCCCACTCCGCGGCGGGCGGCGCCGCGCCCAGGCCCAGGTAGCTCAGCGCCGATGCCCAGACGATGGCCTGGCCGATGCCGAGCGTGCCGAGCACGAACAGCGGAGCGAGGGTGTTGGGCAGGATGTGCCGCACCAGGAGTTGCCCCGGGCTGCGCCCGAGCACGGTCGCCGCCTCGACGAAGGCCGAGGACCGTACGGACAGCAGCTGGCCACGGATGATGCGGGCATAGCCGGGCGCGGTCGCCAGACCCACGGCGACGGTCGCCGTGGCAACGCCCGGCCCGAAGATCAGGATGAAGAGCAGGGCCAGCAGCAGCCCGGGAAACGCGAACAGCACCTCGAGGAACCGGTTCACGGTGAAGTCGACGACGGGGCCGAGCATGCCGGCCAGGGTGCCGAGCACGAGTCCCAGGCCGAGTCCGATCAGGGTGGCGAGGGTGCCGATCAGCAGGGAGCTGCCGGTGCCGTGGCTGACCCGCGTATAGATGTCCCGGCCGGATTCGTCGGTGCCGAACCAGTGTGCGGGTGAGGGGGTCTGGAACGCCGACAGCGGGTCGATCCCGAGCGGGTCGCCGGGGGCTACGAGCGTGGGGAACAGCGCCGCCGTGACCAGGAACAGGGCGAACAGGCCGGCCAGAACCTCGGCCACGCCGAACCGGCGGGACGCACGCGCAGTCCTGGGCGCTCGCGGCGCCCGGCCCAGCCCGGCCTGGATCTCGAGGTCGCTCATCGCGCCCGCAGCCGAGGGTCGGCCATGCGCTGGGCCAGGTCGGTGAGCAGGGTCATCAGGATGTACCCGACGGCCACGATCAGCACCGCGCCGACCACGACCGGGACGTCGCGCACGGTCACCGCGGTCAGCAGCGTGCGCCCCAGGCCCGGCCGGGCGAAAATGGTCTCGACCACCACGGCCCCACTGATCAGGGAGCCGAAGGCCCAGCCGGAGAGGCTGATCGCCGGCAGCGACGCGTGCCGGATGACGTGCACCCAGCGCACCCCGCGTTCGCCCTCGCCGCGGGCGCGGGCGGAGAGCACGAACGGGGACTCCAGCGCCGTGAGCAGCGACTCCCGCATGATCTGGCCGAGGAAACCGGCGAGAGGCACGGCGAGGGTCAGCACCGGCAGCACCAGCCCGGACACCCCGGAGGTGCTGATCGGCGGTAGCCAGCCCAGCCATACGCTGAACAGCACGATCAGCACCGTCGCCAGCCAGAAGTGGGGGAGCGCGGCGGCAACGATCTCCAGCCCGGACCCCAGGTACCAGGCGAACCGCCCGCCGCGGGTGGACCAGGTGGCCAGCCCGAGGGCGAGCAGCCAGGCCACGGCGAGGGCGAGCACGGCCAGCAACAGGGTGCCTCCGAGCTGGCCGAGCAGGAGCGGCGCGACGTCCTGGTTCAGGGAGTACGAGCGGCCCAGGTCCCCGGTGGCCAGGCGTGCCAGTTGCGCCAGGTACTGCACGAACACGGGCTGGTCGAGCCCGTATTCCGCCCGGACCGCGGCGAGCGCCTCCGGAGAGGTCTGCGAGCCGGGGCCACCCAGGATGGCCTCGGCCGGGTCGCCGGGGATCAGGCGGATAGCGAAGAAGGTCAGCGTGGCCACCATCCAGAGCACGAAGACCGCGCCGCCCAGGCGGCCCAGGACGACCCGGGCCGTCCGGACGACCGGCGCGGCGCGGCCTACTTCAGCCACGCATCGTAGAACGTGGGCGTCGACACGGTCGGCAGCGCCCGCGCGCCCACCACGTCGGTGCCGAGCAGGTAGTGGTTCTGCTGGTCGAAGAGCGGCAGGATGTAGAAGCCCTCGAGCACCATGTTCTGCGCGTCGGCGTAGAGGGCGGCGCGTTCCTCGGCATCCGTCACCTGGCCGGCCTGGGTGAGCAGGGCGTCGATGGCCGGGTCATTCACCTGGGCGTGATTGGCGAAGTAGCCGCTGGGTGCAGGGATGATGCCGTCGGAGTGGAACAGGATGCGCAGAACGTCGGGTCCGACCTTCGTGTACGGGGCGCTGACGGCGTCGTAGTCGTTCTCGCCTAGCGCGGTGTACCAGCTGGAGAGGTCCATCGGGCTGAGCACGACCTCGAAGCCGGTCTCTTTCGCGGTGGCCTGGATCTGCTCGAACAGGGACTGCTCCGCCGGGATGGACTGGTTCGTGCTCACCGGGAAGTCGACCGTGAGGCGCTCGCCGTCCTTAACCAGGTAGCCGTCCGAGTCTCGCTCGGTCCAGCCGGCGGAATCGAGCAGGTCCGAGGCGGCCGCGGGGTCGTAGTCGAACAGGTCGGGGCCCGACACGGCGAGCGGTTCGGCGCTGGAGAGGGCGGAGTACGAGCGTTCGGCCGTGCCCTGGAACAGGCTCGTGACGGCGTCGTCGACGTTCGCCGAGCGGATGAACGCCTCCCGCACGAGCGGGTCGTCGAACGGCGCGCGGCCGGAGTTCAGCTCGATCCGGTTCGAGGCGCCCGGGCGCGGGGCGTCGAGGTGCACAATGGTGTCGCTCTTCTCGGCCTGCACGATGGTGTCGGGCTGAATGTTGTCGATCACGTCGGCGTCGCCGGACTGCAGGGCCGCGTAGCGGGAAGCGGAGTCGGGGATGAAGCGCCAGACGATGGAGTCGAGGTAGGCCGGCCCGGTGTGCTCGGCATCCTCGGGCGGGGAGCTGTAGTTCTTGTTCCGCACCAGGGTGATCGATTCCTGCTGCACCCACTTCTCGACCTGGAACGGGCCGGTCCCGACCGGAGCGGCGCAGTTCTCGTCCTGGCTGCGGGCCAACGCGGTGGGAGATTCGATCGCCAACCACGGCTGGGAGAGTGATTCGAGCAGGGCGCTGTCGGGTTCGCTCAGCACGAGGCGCACGACGTTGGTGGAGACCGCCTCGGTGCCGGTGACCTTGCCTAGGGCCAGGTAGCCGGTCGACGAGCCCGTCTCGGGGTCCTGGATGTGCGCGATGTTCGCCTGCACGGCGGCGGCGTCGAGCGGGGTGCCGTCGGTAAAGCTTACGTCGGCGGCGAGCGTGAAGTCCCAGGCCAGCCCGTCGGCGCTCTCGGTCCAAGAATCGGCCAGCCAGGGGATGATCGTGCCGTCCTCGTCCCGGGAGACGAGCGACTCGAGGTACTGCGTGCTGACCAGGGCCTGCGGGTAGTTGCCGCCCACGTGCGGGTCCAGGCAGGTGGGCTCGGCGTCGCCGGACGCGTAGGTCAGCGTGCCACCGGAGACGGGCTCGGTGGCTTCAGGGGACTCGGCAGTGGCGCAGCCGGCGAGCAGGATGCCGGTGGCGACGAGGCCGACCAGCCCGGTCAGGGTGCGCGATGCGCGCTGGGTATGCCCCGAAGTGTGCATGGTGGGTCTCTTTCCGCGGCGCCCGATGGGCCGAGTGTGCAATTGTTGGACTCGGTCCACAAACGAGATGGACTCGTCCCATCGTAGAACACAGGAGCGGCATGCCTGATCCCGAACCGAAGCGGGCCGGCCGGCCCCGCGGATCCTCGCGGGCGATGCTCGAGGAGGCGTCCGCCGAGCTTTTCCTCGAGCAGACGTATGCGGGCACCACGATCCTTCAGATCACCCGCCGCGCGGGCGTCAGCCGGGCCACCTTCTTCAACTACTTCACGGCCAAGAGTGACCTGCTCTGGGTCGACGTCGACGCGGGCCTGGCGACGTTGCCGGCCGCCCTCGACCAGTCCGCCGCCGCAGCCGGGCCGGCGGAGGCCGTGGATGCCGTGGAGCGGGCGCTGCTGCAGGTCTCTGCCGCGTTCGGGCCGGGGCAGGTGCCCTGGGCGCTCACCCAGTACGAGCTGATGGGCACGACCGGCGAGCTGGAGGCATCCGCCCTGTCCCGGTTCATGGCCCAGGTGACCCTGGTCACCCGCTTCGTCGGAGCGCGAGGCGGCACGACCGACCAGCTCTCCAGCCGGGCCTTCGCGATGGCCGTGCTCGGGGCCGCGGCCGCCGCCGCCGGGGTCTGGGCGCGTGCCGGGGTCACCCGCGGAGCGCTGGAACCCTACGTCGGCGCGGCCATCGCGCCCGTCTGCATGGGGTACCGCGCCCTGCACACCCGGGGCCGGACGCAGGGTAGAATAGACCGACATGACTGTGATCCGGCCATCACCGGTGAGTCTTCGGAAGAACGGCAACCGCTTCGCGGCGGTTCCCAGTAGAACCGAACGGGTCGGGCCCGTCACAGCCTCAGAACAAGCGGTTTCCCAGGGCTTCGGCTTCGAGAGACAAGCGAGGTGGTACCGCGGCGAATCCCGTTCGGAGTCGGCGTCCTCGTGGAACAGGGGCAGATCTGTGAACGACCGAGCCTGCCCGACTCGTCCAGGAGAGACATGACGTACCCCAAAGGCCAGCAGTTTGGTTCCCCCGCCCAGCCCGGCGGCATCGTGCCCTCGCCGAACTTCCCCCAGATCGAAACCGACGTGCTCGCGTTCTGGAAGAACGACGGCACCTTCCAGGCGTCGATCGACAACCGGGCGGATGCCCCCGAGTGGGTCTTCTACGATGGCCCGCCGTTCGCCAACGGCCTGCCCCACTACGGCCACCTGCTGACCGGATACGCGAAGGACCTGTTCCCGCGGTTCCAGACCATGCGTGGCAAGCAGGTGCACCGCCGCTTCGGCTGGGACACCCACGGCCTACCGGCCGAACTGGAAGCCGAACGCGAGCTGGGCATCACCGACAAGAGCGAGATCGAGAAGATGGGCATCGGCGCCTTCAACGCCGTCGCCCGCAGCTCCGTGCTCAAGTACACCAAGGTCTGGGAGGAGTACGTCACCCGCCAGGCGCGCTGGGTCGACTTCGAGAATGACTACAAGACGCTCGACATCACCTTCATGGAATCCGTGATCTGGGCCTTCAAGCGGCTGCATGACAAGGGTCTGGCCTATGAGGGCTACCGGGTGCTGCCGTACTGCTGGCGCGACCAGACGCCGCTGTCCAACCACGAACTGCGCATGGACGACGACGTCTACAAGATGCGCCAGGACCAGACCGTCACGGTCACGTTCCCGCTCGTCGGCGCCAAGGCCGAAGCCCTGGGGCTGACCGCCGTGCGCGCCCTGGCCTGGACGACCACCCCCTGGACGCTCCCGACGAACCTGGCGCTCGCCGTTGGCCCCGAGATCATCTACGCCGTCGTGCCGGCCGGGCCGAACGGCACCCCGGACGCGACGGTGCTGCGGGAGTCCGTTCCCGGGACGGATGCCGCGGCATCCGTCGCCTCCACCGAGGTTCTCGGCGCCGAATACCTGATCGCGATCGACCTGGTCGGCAACTACGCCAAGGACCTCGGCTACGACTCGGCGGCGGACGCCACCGCGGCGATCTCCCGCACCGTTCTCGGCACCGCCCTCGAGGGCGTCAGCTACGACCGCCTCTTCGACTACTACGCCGACACCGCGGTCTGGGGCACCCAGAACGCCTGGACGATCGTCGTGGCCGACTACGTCACCACCGCCGACGGCACCGGCATCGTGCACCAGGCGCCCGCCTACGGCGAGGAGGACCAGAAGCTCTGCGAGGCCGCCGGCATCCCGGTGATCATCTCGCTCGACGCGGGCGGCAAGTTCCTCGCCGACGTGCCCGAGGTCGCCGGCCAGCTCTGGAGCGACGCGAACAAGCCGCTCACCCAGCTGCTCAAGAACGAGGGCCGCCTGCTTCGACAGGCCAGCTACGAGCACTCCTACCCGCACTGCTGGCGCTGCCGCAACCCGCTGATCTACAAGGCCGTGTCGAGCTGGTTCGTGCGTGTCACCGACTTCCGTGGCCGTCTGGTGGACCTCAACCAGGAGATCAACTGGGTGCCGGAGAACGTCAAGGACGGCCAGTTCGGCAAGTGGATCGGCAACGCCCGCGACTGGTCGATCAGCCGCAACCGGTACTGGGGCTCGCCGATCCCGGTCTGGAAGAGCGACAACCCCGATTACCCGCGCATCGACGTCTACGGCTCCCTCGACGAGCTCGAGGCCGACTTCGGCGTGCGCCCCACCGACCTGCACCGCCCCTACATCGACGAGCTCACCCGCCCGAACCCCGACGACCCCACGGGCCAGTCCACCATGCGGCGGATCACGGATGTGCTCGACGTCTGGTTCGACTCCGGGTCGATGCCGTTCGCGCAGGTGCACTACCCGTTCGAGAACGCCGACTGGTTCGACAGCCACAACCCGGCCGACTTCATCGTGGAGTACATCGGGCAGACCCGCGGCTGGTTCTACATGCTGCACACGCTCTCCACCGCCCTGTTCGACCGCCCCGCCTTCAAGAACGTGGTCAGCCACGGCATCGTGCTCGGCAACGACGGGCAGAAGATGTCCAAGTCGCTGCGCAACTACCCCGATGTGAACGAGGTATTCGATCGGGACGGTTCGGATGCCATGCGCTGGTTCCTGATGAGCTCCTCCGTGCTGCGCGGCGGCAACCTGATCGTCACCGAGGAGGGCATCCGCGAGGGTGCCCGCCAGGTCATGCTCCCGCTCTGGAGCACCTGGTACTTCTTCTCGCTCTACGCCAACGCGTCCGGTGAGAAGGGCTACGACGCCACCTGGCGCACCGACTCCACCGACGTGCTCGACCGCTACCTGCTGGCCAAGACCCGCGACCTGATCGTGGAGGTCACGGCCGACCTGGAGGCCCTCGACAGCACCCAGGCGACCGCCCGGCTCCGGGACTTCGCCGACGTGCTCACCAACTGGTACGTGCGCCGCTCGCGAGACCGGTTCTGGGCCGGCGCCGGGAGCTCGGTCTCGGGCTCGGGCTCGGGCTCGGGCTCGACAGGCGCGACCACCTCGAACGAGGCCTTCGACACGCTCTACACCGTGCTCGAAACGGTGACCCGGGTGGCCGCCCCGATGCTCCCGCTCGTCACCGAGCGCATCTGGCAGGGCCTCACCGGTGGGCGCAGCGTGCACCTGACCGACTGGCCCGACGCCGATCTGTTCCCTGCCGACACCGTGTTGGTCACGGCGATGGACCAGGTGCGCACCATCAGCTCCACCGTGCTGTCGCTGCGCAAGCAGGCCGGTCTGCGCGTGCGCCTGCCGCTGGCAACCCTTACCGTGGTCACAGTCGACACGGCGGCCCTGGCCCCGTTCGAGGGCATCCTTCGCGACGAGCTGAACGTCAAGAGCGTGCGCCTGGTCGAGCTGGCCGACGACAGCGCGAGCGCCTACGGCATCACCTCCCGGCTCACCGTGAACGCCCGGGCCGCCGGCCCGCGCCTCGGCAAGCAGGTGCAGCAGGTCATCAAGGCCGCCCGCGCCGGCGACTGGAGCGAGACCGCCGACGTCGTCACCGCCGGCGGCATCGAGCTGGTCGCAGGGGAGTACGAACTCGTGCTGCAGACCGGCCCGGCCGACGGTTCCCCCGTCGCCGACGACGCGGCGTCTGATGCCCCGGCCCTGGCGCTCCTGGCGGGCGGTGGTTTCGTGCTGCTCGAGACGCAGACCACCCCGGAACTCGAGGCGGAGGGCTTAGCCCGCGATCTGATCCGCGCCGTGCAGGACACCCGCAAGTCGGCCGGATTCGAGGTGAGCGACCGCATCCGTCTCGATCTCGTCTTCTACTCCGCCGAGGACGCCGCGACCTTCGCCCTTGCGGCCGGCGTCGACGTCGCCGCGGAGACCCTGACCCTCCGGTTCGCCACCCATGTGGCCACCGAGGTGTCCGATGACAGCCTGGCGCACGGCCTGCCGTCCGAATGGCTGCAGAGCCTGGTCGGCTTTCCCGTCGAGCACTACGTGCTCTACGAGGCTGGTCACTATGCCAACCGGGGGACCGTCCTGGTCGCCGTCGCCCGAGAGAACGGACTCGTCCATGTCTGACCCGAAGAAGCCCGGGGCGAAGAAGCCCGGGGCGAAGAAGCCCGGATCGAAGAAGCCCGGGGCGAAGAAGCCGCGCCAGTCCTCCGACCCCGGCCGGGAGGCCGGGGACGCCGTCTTCGCCGCCCTCCTCGCCCGCGTGGGCGAGGGTGCGCCGAAGCCGCGTCTGGCCCCGACCCGGCGGGCACTCGAACTGCTGGGTGACCCTCAGACCGTCTACCCGGTGATCCATATCACCGGCACCAACGGCAAGACCAGCACGAGCCGCATCACCGAGAGCATCGTGCGCGCCTACGGGCTGCGCACCGGACTGATGACGAGCCCGCACCTCGTGCGGCTCAACGAGCGCATTGTGATCGACGGGGAGTCCATCACCGATGAGGCCCTGGCGGCGAACTGGGCCGACATCGAACCCTTCCTGGCCATGGTCGACGCGGAACTCGCGGCGGCAGGCGACGACGCGCTCACCTTCTTCGAGGCGCTCACCGTGCTGGCCTTCGCCTGCTTCGCCGACGCCCCCGTCGACGTCGCCGTGATCGAGGTCGGCATGGGCGGCGAGTGGGATTCCACCAACGTCGCCGACGGGCAGGTGGCCGTGTTCACGCCCATCGCCCTCGACCACACGCTCCGCCTCGGCAACACGATCGCCGAGATCGCCCGCACCAAGGCCGGCATCATCAAGCCGTCCGCCGCCGTGGTCTCCGCCCGGCAGGGCGAGGCGGCGCAGGCCGAACTCGAGCGGGCCGCCGAGCTGACCGAGTCGACCCTGGCCAGTGAGGGCGAGGATTTCGCCCTGATCAACAGCCAGGTCGCCGTGGGCGGGCAGCTCATCTCGGTGCGCGGCCTCGCCGGCACCTACTCGGACCTGTTCCTGCCGCTGTACGGCACGCACCAGGCGCAGAACGCGGCCGTCGCGATCGCCGCCGTCGAGTCCTTCCTCGGGGCCGGCACCACGGCGCTCTCGCAGGACCTGGTCGAGGAGGGCCTCGCGCAGGTCACCTCGCCCGGACGCCTGCAACTGATCGGAATCGAACCGTCCGTCCTGGTGGATGCCGCGCACAACCCGCACGGAGCGGCCGCCCTCAGCACTGCGCTGGCCGACTACTTCGACTTCGACGAAATCGTGGCCGTGGTGGGCATCCTCACCGACAAGGATGCGACCGGCATCATCACCGCGCTGCAGTCCACGGTGGTGCGGTTCCACGTCACACAGTCGCAGTCCGAGCGCGCGGTCGGCGTCGACGACCTCGCCGACCTGATCGCCGACCTCGCCGGCGAGGAGACGACCGTCCGGTTCGACGACCTCGCGCAGGCCCTCGAATCCGCCAGGGACTGGGCCCTCGAGTCGCCCAAGCGGGCTGTGATCGTGACCGGGTCGATCACCCTCGTCGGCGAAGCCATCATTCTGGCCGACGCCCGGGAATGGCTGGCGAAATGACGCCCGCTCCCCGCTCGGTGAAGCGCACGCTCGCGACGATCGTGCTCGGCTTCGAGATCATCGTGGTTGCCCTTGCCGCCCTGGTGATCTTCGGTCTGCAGGCGTTGCCGCCGTGGCTGGCCCTCGGCGGGGGAGCAGTGCTGGGGCTGGCCATGGTGGCCGTGCTCGCGCTGCTCCGTTATGAGTGGGCCTACGTGGTCGGCTGGATCCTCCAGCTGATCATGGTGGCCGCCGGCTTCCTCAACCCGGCCATGTTCTTCGTCGGCGGCATGTTCGCCGCCATGTGGGCGTACTGCATGATCGCCGGCTCCCGGATCGACAACCAGAACCAAAACTTTCCCAACAACGAGAACAACGAGAACAACGAGAAAGAGAACTCATGAGCACCCAGGTCCAGGAAACTCTCGTATTGGTCAAACCGGATGGCGTTGCCCGCAACCTCTCCGGCGAGATCCTGCGTCGCATCGAGCAGAAGGGATACTCCCTCGTCGACGCGAAGCTCGTGCAGGCCGACCGGTCCCTGCTGGCCGAGCACTACGCCGAGCACCAGGGCAAGCCGTTCTTCGAACCTCTCGTGGAGTTCATGGAAAGCGGTCCGATCCTCGTGCTGCGCATCGCCGGCGAACGCGTGATCGAGGGCTTCCGCTCCCTGGCCGGCACAACCGACCCGACCACCGCGGCTCCCGGCACCATCCGCGGCGACTTCGGCCGAGACTGGGGCACCAAGGTGCAGCAGAACCTCGTGCACGGCTCCGACTCGCCCGAGTCGGCCGACCGCGAACTGGCCCTCTGGTTCGACTGACCCGTACCGAACGGGGAACAGCCACTGACCGGATGCCGGGAAGCGGCTGTTCTCGTGGGAAGCCGATGTCGGTGCTTGGTGCACCAAGCGCACCGCCGTCGCAGAATGGCCGATGATGACGGTGCCCCGCTGAGCACGTGCCGACATCCTCTTTGATTCGTCTGACTAGAAAGCCTCACCATGCCGCATGCCCGGAACCCCTGGTTCAATCTGGTCTGGGCCATCCCGCTGGCGATCATCCTGCTGGCCGCCGTCGTGCTCGCCGCCCGGGGCATCCGTTCCCTGCCGATGGCGCAGGAGTTCCTGGTCGACTTCCCGGGGGCCTCGCCGCTGCCGTCGTGGGCCCCCGTCGGCTTCCCCGCGTGGCTGGCGTGGCAGCACGGCCTGAACGTTTTCTTCCTGCTCTTCATCGTGCGTTCGGGTTGGCAGATCCGCACGTCCGGGCGCCCGAGCATGTTCTGGACCCGGCGCAACACCGGCCTGTTTCGAACCCGACGTGCCCCCCGCCGGTTGGGTATCAACCTCTGGCTGCACCTCGCGGTGGATGCCCTCTGGGTACTCAACGGGATCGTCTTCTACGTGCTGCTGTTCGTCACCGGTCAGTGGGTGCGCATCGTTCCGGTCAGCTGGGACATCATTCCGAATGCGCTCTCGGCCGCCCTCCAGTACGCCTCGCTGGACTGGCCGATCACCAACGGCTGGGTGAACTACAACGCGCTACAAACTCTGAGCTACTTCAGCATCGTGTTCGTGGCCGCGCCGCTCGCCTTGGCCTCGGGCATCCGCCTGTCACCGCTCTGCACGTCGCGCCGGCTTGGAGAATTGATCCCGCTGCGCCCGACCAGGGCCGTGCACGTGGGCGTGATGGTCTTCTTCCTTGCATTCATCGTGATCCACGTCACGCTGGTGTTCGCCACCGGTGCCCTGCGCAACCTGAACCACATGTACGCGGCGCAGAGCGACGACGGCTGGACCGGATTCTGGATCTTCGCCGCATCCCTGGTCGTGATGCTCGTGGCCTGGGTCGCCGAGGGTCCCCGACTGTTGCGGGCGGTCGCCTCTCTCGGCGGAACCGTCACCACGCGCTGAGCCGCGGTGCCGGCTGAGCCAGGTGCAGGCAACCTCGGGGGCCTCACCTGACGGGGCTGGGAGCCGTGGGGGCGAACCTCCGAACGCCACGTCACCGGGTCCCGACACACGCGACCGCCGAGGCAGGCGCTCCGCTACAGGCGGTTCAGGAAGTCCATCTCGACCTGGGCGATGACGGCGGCGATCAGGTAGCAGACGATCGTGATCACGATGATCCAGGAGTAGGCGACGGATGCCAGGCGCCGCACCCGGGGCGCCGCTGGGAGGTTGCCCGCCGTGAGGTTGTGCAGCGTCACGGCGAGGAACATTGGGATCGTGACCGTCCAGGTCACCATGCACCACGGGCAGAGCACGTCGAGCACGAAAAAGCTCTGTGCCATCAGCCAGATCACGAAGGCGAGGGCGCCGGTGACGCCCACGTTCAGCGCGATCCAGAACCAGCCGGCGAACCGCGCCCCGGCCAGGATCGCGGCGCCGATCGTGATGACGACCGTCCAGGCCATCAGGCCGATCAACGGGTTGGGGAACCCGAGGATGGCACCCTGCCACGAACCCAGGTTGGTGCTGCAGCCCACCAGCACACTGAAGTTGCAGGAGAGCTGGGCCTGGGGGTCCTCGAGGATCGCGAACTTGTCGACGGTCAGCAGGAAAGCCGCGGTGAGGGCGATCAAACCACCGATGATGAAGAAGATGGCGAGCCCGATGGGGCGCTTGACGGGCGGGTTGTGGGGCACATTTGGATTATGTCATGTGCCTCGCATGTGTTCCTGAGAATGCATGCGATAATCGGAACAGTCGCTTGGGCCGCGCTCAAGTTGACGCCAGACAAGTCTTAATGGGCCGTAAAGGCCCAGATTCATTGGTCCCACGACCAAAGGTATTAGCAGCCAGAGCCAAGAGCCGGTTGCGAACGAAGAGGATTTCCGAGGGTTTCGCGCAAGCGCGATCCTCGCACGAGAGAGTAGCCGGATGGGTGGCGCGGTCGCCCACACCGGTCAAGGAGCGCACCAGTGATGGTGGAAGACAACGAAAACATCAAAAAACGCAAGGGTTTGTTCGGCAGCCGCCGCACCTCGCGGAGGTCTGCCACCCCGGTGGCCGCTCCGGAGGCCGCGCCTGAGCACAACAGTCCGCAGCACAATGACGCCGAGCAGAACGTCGCCCCGGCGACGCGCGAGCCGATTTCAGCAGCGCAGACACCCCGCGTCCACACCGACGACGCCGTGACCGAGCCGGCAGCCGCCGCTCCCATCGGCGAAACCCCCGACTCAGAACAGGACGCTGCCGTGGAACCGACGCCGCCCACCCCGACCGCCGATGTGGTCCGCCGCCCGTCCACCTCGCTGGTGTTTCAGGCCCCGGTCATCGTGCCGCTACCGGCCCGCACCGGAGCGCGCCGCGACACCGTGCGTCAGGACCAACGCCAGGACATCCGTCAGGACCATGACGACGAGGGCGACGAGTCGTCGACCGTCCGTCGTCGCGCCCGCCGGCGCACCGGCGACGAGAACCGGTCCGGATCCGACGACCCCGCGAACACCGTTGTTCGCGTCCGCACGCCCCGCGAACCCGAACTCATCACCGAACCCCAGCGGATCAAGGGATCGACCCGCCTCGAGGCCAAGAAGCAGCGCCGCCGTGACGGCCGGGATGCCGGACGCCGTCGCCCGGTGATCACCGAGGCCGAGTTCCTCGCCCGCCGCGAATCCGTCGACCGGGTCATGGTCGTGCGGGCCAAGCACAACAAGATTCAGATCGGGGTGCTGGAAGACGGTGTGCTGGTCGAGCACTACGTCGCCAAGAACCAGGATGCCTCGCTGATCGGAAATGTCTACCTGGGCAAGGTGCAGAACGTGCTGCCGAGCATGGAAGCCGCCTTCGTCGACATCGGACGCGGCCGTAATGCCGTGCTGTACTCGGGGGAGGTCGACTGGGAGGCCGCCGCCGAGAATTCCGGCAACAGCAGCCAGGCTCGCCGCATCGAGCTCGCGCTCAAGCCGGGCGACAAGGTTCTCGTGCAGGTCACGAAGGACCCGATCGGGCACAAGGGTGCGCGACTCACCAGCCAGGTGTCACTGCCCGGCCGCTACCTCGTCTACGTGCCGAACGGCTCGATGAACGGGATCAGCCGCAAGTTGCCCGACACCGAGCGGGCCCGCTTGAAGAAGATCCTCAAGGAGGTTCTGCCCGAGAACGTGGGAGTCATCGTGCGCACCGCGGCCGAGGGTGCCACCGACGAGCAGCTCACGCTCGACGTCAACCGGCTCACCTCCCAGTGGGCGTCCATCGCCAAGCAGGTCGACACGGTGCAGGCACCGGCCCTGCTGCATAGCGAACCGGACCTTCTGATCAAGATCGTGCGGGATGTCTTCAACGAGGACTTCCAGAAGATGGTCATTTCCGGCGAGGAATCGCGCGAGGTCATCGAGGCCTACCTGCGCCAGGTCGCACCGGACCTGGTGGAGCGCGTGGAGCGCTACGAGGGTGAGAACGACGCCTTCGACGAGTACCGCATTTCGGAGCAGATCGAGAAGGCCCTCGACCGCAAGGTATGGCTACCGTCCGGTGGCTCCCTTGTGATCGACCGCACCGAGGCCATGACCGTCGTCGATGTCAACACCGGCAAGTTCGTCGGCTCTGGTGGAAACCTCGAGGAGACCGTCACGAAGAACAACCTCGAGGCTGCCGAAGAGATCGTTCGCCAGCTGCGTCTGCGCGACATCGGCGGCATCATCGTCGTCGACTTCATCGACATGGTCCTCGAAACCAACCGCGACCTCGTACTGCGCCGCATGCTCGAATGCCTGAGCCGCGACCGCACCAAGCACCAGGTCGCCGAGGTCACCTCGCTCGGGCTTGTGCAGATGACCCGCAAGAAGCTCGGTCTCGGACTCCTGGAATCATTCAGCGAGAACTGTGACGCCTGTGCCGGCCGAGGCATCGTCATCCACCACGACCCGGTGCTCAAGCACCGCCAGACGGCTCAGCCGACCATGGAGCGTCGCCCGCGCAGCAAGTCGGGCACCAATTCCGGCGGCGACGGCGGGAACCGCGGCGGAAACGGCAACGGCAACGGCAACGGTACCAACTCCGCAGCCGCGCACGCGCCTCAGGCCGATGCCGGCAAGTCCGGACATGGCACCCACGGCATCACCGAGGATGCCAAGCACGCCCTCGCCCTGATCGCCGCCCGCACCATCCCGCGCGCCCTGACCGGCTCGATCCCGATCATCGCCCTGCCTGAGGCGAAGCCGGAATCGTTTCCCGCGGAGAAGGCGGCCGCCGCGTCAGCCGCTCCGGCCGCCGAGGCCAACCCGATCGAGGAGGCCGTGAAAGAGGCAGTCGCGGCCGAGACGTCTGCACCGCCGGCACGCCGCAGCCGTAGGGCGTCCTCCACGCCCCGACAGCGGGACGCAGCGCCTATCGTGACCCCGGAAACCCCGGTGCAGGGGGCGCAGCAGACCCCGGTCGAGGCGCCTGCCGCGCTCGAGGCCACGGCGCCCGACGACGACGAGCCCGTCGCCATCCTGGACATCCCGGTCAAGAAGTCCTCCCGTAGCCGCCGCCCGGTCAGCAAGCAGGTCACTGACCAGCTGCTGGACTCGGTGCTGGATGCCCTGCCCGAGCCCAAGCAGCCGGGCCAGGGGCGTTCACGCAGCCGCCGGGTGACGACGGCCGGCGGATCCACCGGGTCGGCCCAGCCGATCGTGACCACGGCCGCGGATTCCCCGCAGTAGCGAGAATCCGCGCAGGAACGAATCGAGTCGATCGGGCAACCGGCGGCGCACAGCCCGCGGGGCAGGGCGTCGCCGGTCGCCCGGTCTCGCTCAACCGGCAAGGCAGCGCTTCGAGGCCCGATCAGGACTCCGGGAGAAGGCCGCGGCGCGATCGGTCCCGGCCGCGCACACGCAGGCCGCTTGCGCGGAGCCGGAGAACCAGTTCCCGATTGTCCACCGGATGCGCCCCCGAGGCGACGAGGGCGTCATAGCGGTGGGCGGGAACGTCGTAGTGGTCCAGGTCGAAGCCGCGACGGGGGATTCCGTTGCGGGCCGCGAACGCGTGCAGTTCGGCCAGTGACGAATCGCTGACAAGATGGGACCAGACGGTGCCATGCGCGGGCCACATCGGCTTGTCGATCAAGACGGTCATCACCCGATTCTATGATCCGGCCTCGGTTTGACCGTTGCAGCAGGATCGGCTAACGTTGACTTTTGGTGTGCGACGGGCCTTTGCCCCCGCGATCACCGAGGTTTTCTGAGAGCGACGGGCCGACTTGGCGTGTTTAAAGCAGTAACTTTCCATCACGGGGCCTCACGGCTCCCCAGAGATAGGTACGTAACGTGGTTTACGCAGTTGTGCGCGCCGGTGGGCGGCAGGAAAAGGTAGAGGTCGGGACCATCGTCACGATGGACCGAATCAAAGCCAACAAGGACGGCAACGTCGAGCTGGCCGCAGTGCTTCTCGTCGACGGCGACACGATCACCTCTGACTCGCAGTCACTGGCCAAGATCACGGTCACGGCTGAGGTCTTGAACGATCTCCGCGGTCCGAAGATCGTCATCCAGAAGTTCAAGAACAAGACCGGGTACAAGAAGCGTCAGGGGCACCGTCAGGAGCTCACTCGCGTTCAGGTTACCGGCATCGCCTAGGCCCTGAGGAGCAGAACAGATGGCACATAAAAAAGGCGCGAGTTCCACTCGCAACGGTCGCGACTCCAACGCCCAGCGCCTCGGCGTGAAGCGCTTCGGCGGTCAGGTCGTCAGCGCGGGCGAGATCATCGTCCGTCAGCGCGGCACCCACTTCCACCCCGGCGTCAACGTCGGCCGTGGTGGCGACGACACGCTCTTCGCTCTTGAGCCCGGCTCGGTTGAGTTCGGCGCCAAGGGCGGTCGCAAGGTCGTCAACATCGTGGTGGCTGCCGCTTAAGCATTCCACATCGGTAAGCGTGAGGGCGGGCTTCGGCTCGCCCTTTGCGTGTTTTACGGCACCCGCACGACAAGATCCACAGCACCGACGATTTAGGCACCACTGAGCTTTTTGCCACCTGAAAGGGGCACCCCCATGGCCACGTTTGTTGACCACGTCACTCTCCACCTGCGAGCAGGCAACGGAGGGAACGGCTGTGTCTCCGTCAAGCGTGAGAAGTTCAAGCCGCTTGCCGGCCCCGACGGCGGCAACGGCGGAAGCGGTGGTGACATCGTTCTCGTCGCCGACCCGAACGTGACGACCCTCCTCGGCTACCACCGGTCCCCGCACCGCAGCTCCGCGAACGGCGGCCCCGGCATGGGTGACCACCGCGCCGGCTTCGGCAGCGAGCTGATGGAGCTGGCCGTACCGCTCGGCACCGTGGTCAAAGACGCCGAGGGCAACGAACTCGCCGACATGACCGAGCCGGGCTTCCGCATCGTCGTGGCGCCGGGCGGTCAGGGCGGGCTCGGCAACGCGGCACTGGCCTCGCTCAAACGCAAAGCCCCCGGCTTCGCCCTGCTTGGCACCTACGGCTGGGAAGGCGACATCCAGCTTGAGCTCAAGACCGTGGCGGATGTCGCGCTCGTCGGCTACCCCTCGGCCGGCAAGTCCAGCCTGATCGCGGCCATCTCGGCGGCCCGGCCCAAGATCGCGGATTACCCGTTCACGACCCTGCACCCCAACCTCGGCGTCGTGGATGCCGGCGAGGTACGCTACACCGTCGCCGACGTGCCCGGACTGATCGAGGGCGCCAGCGAGGGAAAGGGCCTCGGCCTCGAATTCCTTCGTCACGTGGAACGGTGTACGGCGTTGCTGCACATCCTCGACTGCGCCACGCTCGACCCTGACCGTGACCCGCAAAGCGACCTCGACGTCATCCTCGGCGAACTGGCCGCCTACCCGGTGCCCGACGGCCAGAAGCCGCTCCTCGAGCGCCCTCAGCTGATCGCCCTGAACAAGATCGACGTTCCCGAGGGCCGGGAGCTCGCGGAGTTCGTCAAGCCCGACCTCGAGGCGCGCGGTTACCGCGTGTTCGAGATCTCGACCGTCAGCCATGAGGGTCTCAAGCAGCTCAACTACGCGCTGGCCGAGACCGTCGAGGCCGGCCGGGTCGAGGCCGCCGCGGCGCAGGCCGTCAAGCCGCGCATCGTGATCCGCCCGAAGGCCGTCGACGACAGCGGCTTCGTCGTCAAGGTCGAGGGTGGGTCGTTCGGCAACATCTACCGCATCATCGGCACCAAGCCCGAGCGCTGGGTGCAGCAGACGGACTTCAAGAACGACGAGGCCGTCGGCTTTCTGGCCGACCGCCTGGCCAAGCTCGGCATCGAAAACGAACTGTTCAAGGCCGGCGCGATCGCCGGCTCGACGGTCATCATCGGGCCCGGCAACGGCGTGGTCTTCGACTGGGAGCCCACCCTCACCTCCACGGCCGAACTGATCACGGCCCCGCGTGGCACCGATACCCGCCTTGACGACTCCAAGCGACGCACCAGCAACGAGCGCCGTGAGGAGTACTTCGGCCGGATGGACGCCAAGGCAGCCGCACGCGCCGAACTGATCCGAGAGCGCGAAGCCGGCATGTGGTCGACCGGCGAGGAAGAATACAACGGCGACACTCTCACGGGCGACGGTTCAGTCCCGGTGTCGCCCCGTAAGGAGAGCGGGGCCGAATGAGTTACCGCGCCCGCGCCCAGGTAGCCTCCGCCCGGCGCATCGTCGTGAAGGTCGGCTCCTCGTCGATCAGCGGAGACAACTCCGAGCAGATCGCACCTCTGATCGAGGTCCTGTCCCAGGCCCACAATCGCGGCGTGGAGGTCGTCCTGGTGTCAAGCGGCGCCGTCGCCAGCGGCATGGACTACCTCAACCTCGACGAGCGGCCGGCCGACCTGGCCACCCAGCAGGCCGCGGCATCCGTGGGCCAGAACGTGCTCACGGCCCGTTATCAGGAGACTCTGGACCGCTATGGCATTGCCGCGGGGCAGGTGCTGCTGACAGAGGGTGACCTGCTCAACGAGCCGCACCGCAGTAACACCCGCCGCGCGGTGAACCGACTGCTGGACCTGCGCATCATGCCCGTCGTGAACGAGAACGACACGGTCGCGACCTACGGGCTGCGATTCGGAGACAACGACCGGCTCGCCGCCATGCTCTCGGTGCTCATCCGTGCCGACCTACTGCTCTTGCTCAGTGACGTCGACGCGCTCTACACCAAGCCCCCGCACCTGCCCGGGGCGGAGCCGATCGACTTCATCGGGTTCGACCAGGAACTGGACGGCATGGAGTTCGGGGCGAACAAGGGTACCGGCACCGTGGGCACCGGCGGGGCGAACACCAAGGTGAAGGCGGCCCGCCTGGCCGCCTCCGCCGGAACGGCCGTTCTCGTCACCGAGACGAGCCTGGCCGCAGAGGCCCTCCGCGGCGGCTCCTGTGGCACCTGGTTCGAGCCGATGCCCACCGCGCCCGGCCGAGCGCTTCTGTGAGCGCACTCGGCCGACACGAGGTCGCGTCGGCCGCGCGCATCGTTGTGAAGGTCGGCTCCTCCTCGATCAGCGGCGCGAACATCGCACAGATCATCCCGCTCGTCGATGCCCTTGCCGAAGCGCACGGGCGCGGAGTGGAGATCGTCCTCGTCTCCTCCGGGGCCATCGCCACCGGCATGCCCTACCTGCAACTCGACGAGCGCCCCACCGACCTGGCCACCCAGCAGGCCGCGGCATCCGTGGGCCAGAATCTGCTCATCTTCCGCTACCAGGACAGCCTCGACCGGTACGACATCGTCGCCGGCCAGGTGCTGCTCACTGCCGGCGACCTGGAAAACCCCTCGCATCGAGGCAACGCCCACCGGGCGATGGATCGCCTGCTCGGTCTGCGCATCCTGCCGATCGTCAACGAGAACGACACGGTCGCAACCCACGAGATCCGTTTCGGTGACAACGACCGGTTGGCCGCCCTGGTCGCCACGCTCATCCACGCCGACCTGCTGGTCCTGCTCAGCGACGTCGACGCCCTCTACACGCGTGCGCCGCACCTGCCGGGCGCGGAACGCATCGATCACGTCCCCTGCGGCGATCCCATGCTCGGTGTCGAGCTCAGCGGCAGCCGCTCCGGGGTGGGCACCGGGGGTGCCGACACCAAGGTGTCGGCCGCGCGGATCGCGGCGGAGGCCGGCACTGCCGTGCTGCTCACATCGACTGGTCTGGTGGCCGAGGCACTCCGCGGCGACCCGGTCGGAACCTGGTTCGAACCCGCTCTGGCCTAAACTACCGGGATGCTGCAGACCGACTCACCTCAGATCACCCCGATCCTCGAAGCCGCCCGCACCGCCGCCCGAACTCTGGCCACGACGCCGACCGGGCTGAAGAACCAGGCGTTGCACGGGATCGCCGCCGCCCTGCGGGGGAGCGCGGCGGAAATTCTGGCCGCCAACACCCTGGATCTGGCCGCCGGCACGCACAATGGCCTCTCCGAGGGCATGCTCGACCGCCTCAGCCTCGACGAGGCGCGCATTAACGCCCTCGCCGACGCCGTGCTCGAGATCAGCCTGCTCACCGATCCCGTCGGGGAAGTTGTGCGCGGCTCCAGCCTGCCCAACGGCGTGCGAATCAGCCAGGTGCGTGTGCCCTTCGGTGTCGTCGGCGTCATCTACGAGGCCCGCCCGAACGTCACTGTGGACATAGCCGCCATCGCTTTGAAGAGCGGCAACGCCGTCGTCCTGCGGGGCGGATCGGCCGCCGAGAACACCAACCGGGTGCTCGTCGCCCTGCTGCAGGACGCGATCAGGCAGGTCGGCCTGCCCGAGGCGTGCGTGCAGACCATCGACCCGTTCGGCCGTGCCGGTGCCACCGAGCTGATGCAGGCCCGCGGCCTTGTGGACGTGCTGATCCCGCGGGGGAGCGCCGGCCTGATCCGGGCCGTCGTCACCCAGTCGACCGTGCCCGTGATCGAGACCGGGGCCGGCGTCGTGCACATCTTCATCGACGAGTCGGCGAATCCGGAGTGGGCGGTCGACATCGTGCACAACTCGAAGGTGCACCGGCCCAGTGTCTGCAACGCCCTCGAGACCCTGCTCGTGCACGAGGCCGCGGCCGCGCGGCTCCTGCCGGCCGTTCTGGCGAAGCTGACGGAGTCCGGCGTTACCCTGCACGGCGACGACCGCGTGCGCGAGATCTTCCCCGCGGCCGTGCCGGCCACGCAGGAGGACTGGTCCACCGAGTACATGGGCCTCGAACTGGCCGTGGCAGTCGTCGACTCCCTCGACGACGCCATTGCGCACATCCGTCGCTACTCGACCGGTCACACGGAGTCGATCATCACAAACGACATTGTGAACGCCGACCGGTTCCTCGGAGAAGTGGATTCCGCGGCGGTCATGGTCAATGCCTCGACCCGGTTCACCGATGGCGGCGAGTTCGGTTTCGGAGCCGAGGTGGGCATTTCCACCCAGAAACTGCACGCTCGCGGGCCGATGGGTCTGCCCGAGCTCACCAGCACCAAGTGGATAGTGCGTGGCTCCGGCCAGGTGCGCGCATAGCCCCGCTAGACTGTTGGCGGTGGCGCATCACTGTGCCTTGTGTGTCCCTGAATGGAGAAACCCATGTCGTTCCTGACCGTTGTGCTGGCTGAGGCCGGTCTCGTCGATTTGCCGATGCCGATCTTCCTCTACGGAGTGATCGCCCTCGTGGTCTTCGCCGCGCTCGGCTTCGTCGTCTGGTCCTACCGGGATGTCGCCAACCGCCACCAGGCCAAGGCGAAGGCCTACGCCGACGCCCACGGCGGCGCGCGCAGCGACCACTAACCGGAAGCGCCACCCATCGATAATCCCGGGGCCCGCCCACCGCGCATCGGCGTGATGGGCGGCACGTTCGACCCCATCCACCACGGGCACCTTGTGGCCGCCAGCGAGGTGGCTCAGAGCTTCGACCTTGATACGGTCATTTTCGTTCCCACCGGTCAGCCGTGGCAGAAGGCAGATGTGACCGAGAGCGAGCACCGGTATCTCATGACGGTCATCGCCACCGCCTCCAATCCCCGGTTCACGGTCAGCCGGGTCGACATCGACCGGACCGGGCCCACCTACACGATCGACACCCTGCGGGATCTGCACGCCGAACGCCCGGACGCGGAGCTCTTCTTCATTACGGGTGCCGACGCGATGGGGCAGATCCTGGGCTGGAAAGATGTTCAGGAGCTCTGGGACCTGGCCCATTTCGTGGCTGTGAGTCGTCCGGGACACGAGCTCAGTATTTCGGGATTGCCCCACCAGGACGTAAGCTTGTTGGAGGTTCCGGCTCTGGCCATCTCGTCCACGGACTGCCGGGAACGTGTGAATCGGGGATTCCCGGTCTGGTATCTGGTCCCCGATGGGGTCGTCCAGTACATCTCAAAGCATCATCTGTATCGGAGTGTGGCATGACGTTGGGTAATGACCCACAGCCACTGACGCGGCGACAAGCTCGCGAGTTGGCTAGTCGGAACGAGCAGGTCGTCGCCGGCGAATCCGACGTTCCTGCGCCTCCGGCGCCGCTCGAACCAGCTCCGGCGGATCAGGCGCCGGTTCCGGTGACGGATGCCCATTCCGCACGGCAGCACGCCGCCCAGCAGTATCCCGCCGCACCGTCCGCGTTCGCGCCCCGCGCCGTCGACAGCATGAGCAGCGTTGTCCACGCGCAGGACCACAGCACCCTGACCCGTCGTGAGCTGCGCGCGCTTCAGACCGCACAGACCGGCGATTCCGGCGAATTCCTGCTGAAGCACAACTCCCACACCGAGTCGGCGCTCCCGGCTGCCCCGATCGCACCCGCATCTGTGCCCGAGACGGCTGCGCACCCCTTCGCCATCGACGCGCTGCACGTTCCGGTGGCCCCCGCCAAGGTGGCGCCGCCCGTCGAGTTCCTGATCGAGGCCTCCCCGCGCACGAAGGTCAAGTCCCGACCCGGAGTGCTCCACCCGCCGGTCGGACACTGGTCGCTGGCCCGCGACGAGGTCGACGACCACGTTCCCGGCGTGACACAGCTCGAACCGTTCGACCAGATCGTGGCTCGCGGCATCAGCGCCGGCGGCATTCCGACCACGACCAACGCCCTGATCCTGCCGTCCATCCCGCACCACGGATCTTCGTCGGGCCCGCTGATGAGCACCGGTGAGATTATGGTCACCGGGTCCATCGACCTGCCCCGCAGCCTCGGTTCCACCGGAGCCCTGCCGAACGTCTTCGACTCGTCGGACATGGATCAGATGCTCGACCAGCTCGACGAGGGTGGACACCATAGTGACGTCGCCCCGGTCAGTGCGAGCCGCGCCGTCAGCACGCACGCTTCGACCCGGGGAGTCATGGCTCCACCGAAAAAGCGCGGGTTGACCGTCCCGGCCGTCCTAACCGTCACCGCAGGCGTCCTCGCCTTCGGCGTGCTGGCCCTGATCGTGGCCGGCTACGTTCTCAAGATTTTCTAATGCCATCCATTTCGCTTTCACTAACTCAGGGATTCATTCGATGACCGCTTCTGCCCATGCTCTCGAGCTCCTCCAGGTGGCCGCCGCCGCCGCAGACTCGAAAGCGGGGGAGGACCTCGTCGCAATCGACGTATCCAATCCCCTGCCTCTCACCGACATCTTCCTGATCGTCACGGGCCGCTCCGAGCGCAACGTGGTGGCCATCGCCGGTGAGATCGAAGACAAGATGACCGAGGCCGGCCACAAACCGCTGCGTCGCGAAGGTCGTGCCGAGGGGCGCTGGGTCCTTGTTGACTTCGGCGATCTCGTCGTGCACATTTTCCACGAGGAAGAGCGCGTGTACTACTCGCTCGAACGTCTGTGGAAAGACTGCCCCGTCATTCCCATCGAACTGCCTGCCCACAAGGCCGCCGAGTAGCGGTGGTCAGTAGCTAGCTAATCATGTAGTAGCCTAGAGAAGTTGTTTCGGGGAAGTCGCGAAACACATTCTGGGTCCGTGGCGCAGCTGGTAGCGCACCTGCATGGCATGCAGGGGGTCAGGGGTTCGAATCCCCTCGGATCCACCGAATAGCACAACGCAGCGAAAACCTGAAACAGGCCTCGACTTCGGTCGAGGCCTGTTCTGGTTATGTGGGGCAGAAAAGCTCATTGGCGGGGCTTAGGATCACGCGCCGTCGATCAGGGCGAAGCGGGGCATCTCTGCGCCGTCGATGCGGACGGTTCCGGTGAACATGGCCAGGGGGCGCACCCACAGCCCGCGTTCTCCGTACAGGGCGGTGTAGACCACCAGCTGTTCCTCGGTCTCCGAGTGCCGGGCCACGCCGAGAACCTCGTAGAGGTGGCCCTTGTAGTGCTTGTATCTGCCGATCGCAATGTCATTCATGATGGGCTGACTCTAGGCTCCTTCGCCCGGCATTCCCAAACAGTCATTTCCTCAGTCGAGCCTGACAGACGGGTACCGGGCCGTACTCTGGTGCCCGGCGCCACGCACCTGTTCGAGGAGCCGGAACCCTGGCGGCGGCCGCCGATCTGGCCGGACCGGCTCGCCGACCACTTCGCCCCGACCGTCCCGCCACCGGTTGCCCGCACCGCGAGTATCGCTGCGAGTCCGGTCGACACTCGAGCGACGGGAGCCACAGAACGAACCCGGCACCGGGGGAGGTGACTGCGACGCTGCGGTCAAACAGGCGGCAGTACGCAAATACGAGACCGAGCCGACCGGGTTCCGGCGCCCCGGACGCTGCGCGATACTGGAGGGGTGCCAGAGACTTCGATCCACGCGGAGAGCCCGCAGCGCCCTCGACCGTGCCCCTGCCTGAGCGGCAACCCCTATTCCGCGTGCTGCGGCCGGTTCCACCGCGGGGACGCGTTCGCGCCCACCGCGGAGGCGCTGATGCGGTCCCGGTACGCGGCCTTCGCGGTGGGGGAGCCGGACTACCTGCTCACGACGTGGCATCCGCTCACCCGCCCGGAGGTGCTGGAACTCGACGCCGACGTGCGTTGGCTCCGCCTCGAGATCGAACGGACAAAGCAGGGCGGCCCGTTCGACACCGAAGGGGTGGTGGAGTTCACCGCGCACAGCCGGTCCGGCGGCGTCTCCTCGCAGCAGCACGAGATCAGCCGGTTCGTGCGCCTGAACCGCCGGTGGGTCTACCAGGACGCCGTCTAGCCCAGCTGCTCCAGGGGGCTTCCAGCCGCGCCGGGCCAGCAGCCCGTCGCAGGCAGACAGTGCGACAAGTCACGCAATCTGCAGATCGTTCGCGTTCGCTCTTCTGGCCGATGCTGATCGAGCTAACCGGGCGGAAGTGGCCCATCACGATGGTCCGCACCGCACAGACGCCGCCGGTGAACGTGCTCTGCAGCTCGTCCTGGCGGATGAGGGCCACGAACGGGTCGTCGGTGAAGCCCACCGGCAGCTGGGACGAGTGGATGTAGTACGGGTTCGTTTCGCTTCGGTTCGGGCCTGCAGGATGTCCGGGAAGCGCTTCGATCCTCCATTGCGAACCGGTAGGTGGTGCCCTCCGCCGGGGTGGTCTCCCGCTTGTCCATGCGTCCAATGGTCTCCTGGAATGAAGTACTGGACATAAGGTGTGTCGCACGTCGCGGTCACCCGCTCGCGCAGGTCCTCAGGGCAGACCCAGTCGAACGTGAGGTTGGTGAACGGTGCCCTGTAGGTGTCGACGGAGCTGAAATCCTGCGCTTCGGCCCACTCGTTCTGCATGGTGCCGAGGCGATCGACGATCTGCGCGCTGGCTGAGGAAAAATGCCTCGGGGAGTGGACTCGACCCTGTCGAGGACGCCAATCAGTCCCTCGTCGGGGAACAGCCGGTGCGCTTGTCGGCCCAAAATTTCGGGTTTGTCCATTCGACCTCACACCCTGTGCGTCGACGTCACCATTCCTAGGGGTCCACATTCCGATAACGACGAGATGTGGTGGTGATTGGCTAAGCGAACGGTAGGAACAGGGCCGCCACGAGGGCGATGTAGACGACCACGAAGACTGCGGGGGTCAGGAAGCGCACGACGTTGATCCACGGCGCGGAGGCGATGACGCCGCGCCCGAGGGCGCTGCTCGCGGGCAGCGCGCGCAGGTCGGCCACGATGGCGAGCCCTTCGTTCGCGGATGCGATTTGAGCGAGCGCGCCGAGAATTCCCGAGGCCAGCAGGATGCCCGCGGCCGCGATGCGCACGCTCAGCTCGGCCTCCGCCAGGCCGAGGGACAGGAAGGCCACGAGCGCCGTGAGGAGGAAGGTCGGAGCGAGCTGGGACACGATGATGTGCCAGCGGGCCCGGGTCCAGAGCGAGATGAGTTCGTGTTCGGTCATGGAAATTCTCCTGTCGCCGGGGCGACCGGATGGTGGCACCTGACCCCATTCTGCCCCCTCGGTCAGGCTCGCCGGCGGCCTCCATCCCTGGCGGGGCGCCTTGAACCTCAGGTCGGGCTCGGAATATTCCCGGGACGGCCGCGGTTTGAACTTTGAATGCATTTGCATACAGTTTGTCGAATGTACCGACCACGGCGAGGAGCACGCACCAGATGAAAAAGAAGTTCGAACTCGGGCTGGATACCTTCGGTGACGTTACCTTTGACGCCTTCGGGGCCCGGTTGTCCCAGGCGGCGACGCTGCGCAACGTGGTGGCCGAGGGTGTGCTGGCCGATCAGGTCGGCCTGGATTTTTTCGGGATCGGTGAGCACCACCGGGAGGATTTCGCCGTTTCCGCCCCCGAGGTTGTTCTGGCCGCGATCGCCGGGCAGACCACCGGCATCCGTCTCGGGTCGGCGGTCACCGTTCTCAGCTCCGACGACCCGGTGCGCGTCTTCCAGCGCTTCTCCACCCTCGACGCGGTCTCCAGCGGGCGTGCCGAGGTCATCCTGGGTCGCGGCTCCTTCACCGAGTCGTTCCCGCTTTTCGGCCTGGAGCTGGAGCAATATGAGCTTCTATTCGAGGAAAAGCTCAACCTCTTCACCGAGCTGCTCACGGAGGAGCCCATCACCTGGTCGGGCGAGACCCGTGCCGGCCTGCGTAACCAGCGGGTGTTCCCGCCTACCGAATCCGGATCCCTCACCACCTGGATCGGCGTGGGCGGCAGCCCCCAGTCAGTCGTGCGCGCCGCGCACTACGGCCTGCCGCTGATGCTGGCCATCATCGGCGGCTCACCGCTAGCCTTCGTGCCACTGGTCCAGCTCTACCACCGTGCGCTGGCCCAGTTCGAGAAGCCGACCCGCCCGATCGGCGAGCACTCCCCGGGATATGTGGCCGGAACGGATGTCCAGGCCCGGGAGGAAATGTGGCCGCACTATGCCGCCATGCAGGACCGGATCGGACGCGAGCGCGGTTGGGGTCCGGTCACCCGGGAGCGCTTCGAACACGACGCAGGCCCGGACGGCGCCCTGTTCGTGGGCTCACCCGAGACCGTGGCCAGGAAGATCGCCGCCACGGCGGTGGGGCTGGGGCTCGCCCGCTTCGACCTCAAATACAGCCTCGGCACGCTCTCCCACGAGAAACTGATGACCAGCATCGAGCTTTACGGCACCGAGGTGGCACCGCTCGTGCGGGAGCTGGTGGCTGCCGACCGCGCCGACGACGTGAGCGGGTGATCGCGGAACGCCAGAGTACGAGGCTCGTCACAGTGCGCGGAACGAATTCGACGGAGATTCTGCCCGCTCCGGCTTGCAGTACCCCGTCGACCCGCCTTTTTTTCCAACAATCTCCGGCGAATCGGTTCGACACCGGGCACGGTGCTCCGCCGGCCGGTGCGCCGAGGATGATGACACGACCGCATTCACAGCGGCGTGATACCCAGATCGGTCACCCGCGAAAACGGATCGGGCGTGGACGGGGCCCGGCAGACTGTAGCGTACTTGTGGGCATACCGGCGCGGTCGGTGTGTCGACAGCACGAGACCCGTAGCACGAGGAGCACCCTTTGGAAACCTGGCCCGGTACTGCGTACCCGCTCGGCGCAACATATGACGGCAGCGGCACGAACTTTGCCCTGTTCAGCGAAGCCGCCCACCGCGTTGAGCTCTGCCTTTTCGACGAACAGGGCGTGGAGACCCGCATCGACGTGGTCGAATCCAGCGCGTTCATCTGGCACTGCTACCTGCCCCTCATCCAACCGGGGCAGCGCTACGGCTACCGCGTGCACGGCGACTATAACCCCGCCGCGGGCAGCAGGGCGAACCCCAACAAGCTCCTGCTCGATCCCTATGCCAAGGCCACCTGCGGCACGATCGACTGGGACCAGTCCCTGTTCTCCTACAACTTCGGTGACCCGGATTCGCGTAACGACGAGGACTCAGCCCCGCACATGATGCTCGGCGTCGTCGTCAACCCGTTCTTCGACTGGGTGGGAGACCGGCCCCTGCGCACGCCCTACAGCGCCTCCCTGATCTACGAGGCCCACGTGAAGGGCCTCACCAAGCTGCAGGATGCGGTACCGGAAGGACAGCGCGGCACGTACGCCGGCGTGGCGCATCCGTCGGTCATCGACCACCTGCAGAAACTCGGTGTGACCGCGATCGAGCTGATGCCGGTGCACCAGTTCGTCAACGACGGCACCCTCGAGGAGAAGGGCCTGAACAACTACTGGGGTTACAACACCATCGGGTTCTTCGCCCCGCACAACGCGTATTCCTCCACCGGTGACCTCGGCAACCAGGTGCAGGAATTCAAGGGCATGGTTCGTTCTCTGCACGACGCCGGTATCGAGGTCATCCTCGACGTGGTCTACAACCACACCGCGGAGGGCAACCACCTCGGCCCGACGATCTCGTTCAAGGGCATCGACAATGAGGCGTACTACCGACTCATGGACGACGACAAGCGGTACTACATGGACTACACGGGCACCGGCAACACCCTGAACGTGCGTCACCCGCACTCGCTGCAGCTGATCATGGACTCGCTGCGCTACTGGGTTCTCGAGATGCACGTCGACGGCTTCCGGTTCGACCTGGCCTCGGCTCTGGCCCGGGACCTCTACGACGTAGACAAGCTCTCCACCTTTTTCGAGCTCGTGCAGCAGGACCCGGTGGTGTCCCAGGTCAAGCTCATCGCCGAGCCGTGGGACGTCGGCCCCGGTGGGTACCAGGTCGGCAACTTCCCGGCCCAGTGGACGGAATGGAACGGAAAGTACCGCGACACCGTGCGTGACTTCTGGCGCGGCGAACCGTCGACGCTGGGCGAGTTCGCGTCGCGCATCACCGGTTCCGCCGACCTCTACGAGCACTCGGGCCGCCGCCCCGTCGCCTCGATCAACTTTGTCACCGCGCACGACGGGTTTAGCCTCTCCGACCTGGTCTCTTACAACGAGAAACACAACGACGCCAACGGCGAGAACGGCCAGGACGGCGAATCGCACAACCGGTCCTGGAACTCCGGGGTCGAGGGGCCGACGGATGACCCGGAGATCCTGGCATTGCGGGCCCGGCAGCAACGCAACTACATTGCCACCCTGCTCCTGTCGCAGGGTGTGCCGATGATCCTGCACGGCGATGAGCTCGGCCGAACGCAGAACGGCAACAACAACACCTACGCTCAGGACAATGAACTGAGCTGGATCCACTGGTCGGAGGCTGACCAGCCGCTGATCGAGTTCACGGCCGCCGTTTCCCGGCTGCGCCGCGAACACCCGACGTTCCGCCGCAGCAGCTTCTTCAACGGCCACCCCGGTCACCGCGCCGCGGGCGACCCGATGAGCGACCTCGTCTGGCTGACCCCCGACGGGCAGGAAATGCAGCCCCAAGACTGGGACGAGCACCTCACCCGCACGGTCGCCATGTTCCTCAGCGGCGACGGCATCCGGGAGCGCGACGTCCGTGGTCGGGTGGTGACCGACGTG
Source organism: Cryobacterium sp. TMT2-15-1 (assembly GCF_004402345.1). Classification (NCBI taxonomy): domain Bacteria; kingdom Bacillati; phylum Actinomycetota; class Actinomycetes; order Micrococcales; family Microbacteriaceae; genus Cryobacterium; species Cryobacterium sp. TMT2-15-1. Next base: position 118,465 of record NZ_SOGD01000059.1, read on the forward strand.
AATTTCCTGGTCTGCTTCAACGCAGACGCCGAGGATGTCGAGTTCACCCTGCCCTCGGCCGAGTACGCCCCGGCGTGGGAGATTGTCGTCGACACGGCGGGCGAAGGCGCCGACGCGGTCCCGCGGCCCGCCGGGTCCCTGCACACGGTGACGTCGCGTTCCCTCGTCGTGCTGCGGGCGTATCACGCTCCGGAAACCACGCCGGACCACTCCGTCGCGGCCTCCCTGGCCGGGCTGATGACGGGGACGATCCCCGTGATCGACCCGGCGCACCTGGTCCAGCCGTGAAAATTCCGCTCACCACCTACCGTCTGCAGATCACGGCCGCGTTCGACCTGGCGGCCGCGGAAGGGGTGCTCGACTACCTGACCGAGTTGGGAGCGGACTGGCTCTACCTGTCCCCGCTGCTCGCTGCGGAGGAGGGCTCCGACCACGGCTACGACGTCGTCGACCACTCCCGCATCGACCCGGTGCGGGGCGGAGCCGAGGCGCTCACCCGCTTGGCGGCGGCCGCGACGGATGCCGGGCGCGGCATCCTGGTGGACATCGTGCCCAACCACATGGGCGTCGCGACCCCGCACCGCAACCTCTGGTGGTGGAACCTGCTCCAGCACGGCCCCGCGTCGCGCTACGCGGAGGCCTTCGACGTGGACTGGGCCGCGAACGGCGACCGGATCCTGCTGCCCGTGCTCGGCGACGACGCGCACGGAGTGAGCGAACTCGAACGCCTCCAGGTGGTCGGCGACGAGCTGCACTACTACGACCACCGGTTCCCCCTCGCCCCGGGCAGCGCCGACGGCGGCGCGGACGGCCGCGTCGTGCACGCACGGCAGCACTACGAACTCGTCAACTGGCGCCTTGCGGACGCGCAACTGAACTACCGCCGGTTCTTTTCCGTGAACACCCTGGCCGGCCTCCGGGTCGAGGTTCCGTGGGTCTTCGACGAATCCCACCGGGAGATCGTGCGCTGGGTGCAGGACGGCCTCGTGCAGGGGCTGCGGGTCGATCACCCCGACGGCCTCGCCGACCCGGCCGGCTACCTCGATCGGTTGCGGGATGCCACCGACGGAGCCTACGTTCTCGTCGAGAAAATCCTCGAGGGTGACGAACAGCTGCCCACCAGCTGGGCCACCGCCGGCACGACCGGGTACGACGCCCTCGCCGACTTCGACCGGCTGCTCGTCGACCCGGCCGGGCAGGGCGTGCTCGACGCACTCGAGGCCCGGCTGCAGGCCGAGGCCGCGGCGCCGACCGGTGACGCGCCGCCGGCGGACTGGGCCGACCTGGTGCACGCGCGGAAGCGCGTCATCGCGGACCGCACCCTCCAGGCCGAGGTCGTGCGCCTGGCCCGACTTGTCCCCGGCGGCGACGCCACCACCGAACTGACCACGGTCGACGCCCTGGCCGAACTCCTGGCCTGCTTCCCGGTCTACCGCTCCTACCTGCCGGTGGGCGTCGACGAGCTGCGCCACGCTGGCGTCGAGGCGGCTCGACACCGGCCCGACCTCGGCCACGCGATCGAGGCTCTGCTTCCGTTGCTCGGCGACCCCGGGCATCCGCTGGCCGTGCGTTTCCAACAGACCTCGGGCATGGTGATGGCCAAGGGTGTCGAGGACACCGCGTACTACCGCTTCAGTCGGCTCACCTCCCTGAACGAGGTCGGCGCCGACCCGGGGGAGTTCGCGGTCGACATGGCCGAATTCCACCGTCGCCAGCAGACCCGTCAGGCCACCTTCCCGGCCTCGATGACGACCCTTTCCACCCACGACACCAAGCGCAGTGAGGATGTGCGCGCCCGGATCTCGGTGCTGGCCGAGATCCCGGCCGAATGGGAGAGCACCCTGCGCACCCTGCGCGCGACCGCGCCCCTCGGCGACGCCCCGTTCGAGAACCTGCTCTGGCAGGCCATCGTCGGATCGTGGCCGGCCACACCGGAACGCCTCATCGCCTACGCGGAGAAGGCGGCTCGGGAGGCCGGCACGTCGACCACCTGGACCAGCCAGAACGCGGAGTTCGAGACGGCGATGCGCGGCCTCGTGAACGCCGCCTTCAACGACCCGGTGGTCACGCAGACGCTCACCGCGTTCGTCGACCGGGTACGCCAGGCGGGCTGGAGCAACGCGCTCTCGAACAAGCTCGTGCAGCTGACGGCCCCTGGGGTGCCCGACGTCTACCAGGGCAGCGAGCTCTGGGACACCTCCCTCGTCGACCCCGACAACCGCCGCCCGGTCGACTACGACCTGAGGCGCGGCTACCTGGCCCGGGTGCAGGACGGCTGGCTGCCGCCCGTCGATGAGACCGGCGCCGCGAAACTTCTGGTCACCACGCGCGCCCTCCGGCTGCGCCGCGACGAACCCCAACGTTTCTACCGGCACAGTCCGGTCCCCGCGTTCGGCGCCGCCGCCGACCACGTGATCGCGTTCGACCGCGGCGGCGCGGTCACCATCGCCACCCGGCTGCCGCTCGGGCTCGCGGCCGCCGGCGGCTGGGGAGACACGATCGTGGTCCTGGCCGGCGGGCCGGTCGTCGACCTGCTGACCGGGGAGCGCCACCCCGGCGGATCCGTCCACGTGGCCGCCCTGCTGGGGCGCTACCCGGTGGCCCTGCTGGTGCCGGCCGACGATGCCGACCTGACCCGCACGACCGACCTGGAAGGTTCCGACCATGCCCGCTGAATTCGAAGTCTGGGCTCCCAACGCCTCGGCCGTGGCGGTCGAACTCGCCGACCAGACCGTGCCGATGACCCCGCGGGGCGACGGATGGTGGCACGCACCCCGATCGGTGACCGAGCCCGCCGAGGGCCGTGCCGATGAGCCCGTCGACTACGGCTTTTTGATCGACGGCCAGGGGCCCTTCCCCGACCCCTGCTCCCGGCACCAGCCGAACGGCGTGCACGCGAAGAGCCGCACGTTCGATCCCGGCGCGCACGTCTGGCAGGACAGCGCCTGGACCGGCCGCCAGCTGGCCGGCAGCACGATCTATGAGCTGCACCTCGGCACCTTCACCACGGAGGGCACCCTTGACGCCGCGGCGGGCCGGCTGGCCCACCTGGCCTCGATCGGCGTCGACTTCGTGGAGCTGCTCCCGGTCAACGCCTTCAACGGCACCCACAACTGGGGCTACGACGGGGTGCTCTGGTACGCCGTGCATGAGGGGTACGGCGGACCGGCCGCCTACCAGAGGTTCGTGGACGCCTGTCACCAGGCCGGAATCGGTGTCATCCAGGACGTGGTCTACAACCACCTCGGCCCGAGCGGCAACTACCTGCCACAGTTCGGTCCGTACCTGAACGAGAGGGGCGACACGGGCTGGGGCTCCTCCCTCAACCTCGACGGGGCCGACTCCGACCCGGTGCGCCGCTACATCATCGACAACGCCCTGATGTGGCTGGGCGACTACCACGTCGACGGGCTCAGGCTGGATGCGGTGCACGCCCTGCGGGACGACCACGCCCTGCACCTGCTCGAGGAACTTGCCGTCGACGTCGATGTGTTGAGCGCCACCTGCGGGCGCCCGCTCACCCTGATCGCCGAGTCGGACCTCAACGACCCGCGCCTGATCACGCCGCGGGACGCCGGCGGCTACGGGCTCACCGGCCAATGGAGCGACGACTTCCACCACGCCGTGCACGTGGCGGTCACCGGCGAGACCACGGGCTACTACGCCGACTTCGAGCCGCTCAGCGCCCTCGCGAAAGTGCTCACCCGCGGGTTCTTCCACGACGGCACCTTCTCCAGTTTCCGCGGGCGCACCCATGGCCGCCCGATCGACACCGCACGGATGCCGGCCTGGCGCCTCGTCGTCAACAACCAGAACCACGACCAGATCGGCAACCGGGCCACGGGCGACCGCCTCAGTGCGACCCTCGACGCCGGGCAGCTGGCGATCGCCGCCACGCTGACCCTGCTCGGCCCGTTCACGCCCATGCTGTTCATGGGCGAGGAATGGGGGGCGAGCACACCCTGGCAGTTCTTTACGTCGCATCCGGAACCCGAACTCGGCGAGGCCGTCCGCACGGGCCGGATCGGCGAGTTCGCGCGCATGGGCTGGGACCCGGCCGTGGTGCCCGACCCGCAGGACCCGGCCACGTTCGAGCGGTCGGTACTGGACTGGGATGAGGTGTCCCAGCCGGCCCACGCGCGCCTGCTTGATTTCTACCGGGCTCTGGGCTGGCTGCGGCGGTCCCGTCCGGACATCACGGACCCGCGCTTCGGCCGGGTCGCGGTCGACGTCGACGAGAACGAGCGGTGGCTGCGGCTCTGCCGCGGCGACACCGAAATCCTGGTCAACCTGGGCACGGAGGCGCGTGACGTGCCGACGGATGCCCCGGCGCTCCTGGCATCCTTCGCCGCCGTCGGCGACGCGGTCCTCTCCCGTACCCCGACCACAGTCCTACTCGCGCCGCACTCCGTCGCGGTGCTCGGCACCCCGGAGTAGTCCGAGCCCCCAGCCCCCCCCCGGCTCGTACCTCGCTTCGAAACCCAGGCTCGTGGCGCACCCTATGGAAGCAGGCACACGTTCTACCGTGCGCCTGCTTCCGCACCGTGCGCCACAGCGGGCGCGGGCCTACACGGCGCCGGTTTCCGCCAGACGAGGCTCGGCGGCGTCCGGACCGTCGGCGTCGGGCCGGGTCACCTCTTCCAGCAGCTCGAGCACGTGGCGATATTCCTTGCCGGTGGCCCGGGTCAGCCCGAGCTCACAGGTGCGGTTGCACGACACGAACGCCGTGGCGTCCATCGTCGCGACATCGGCCGCCTGCGCCCGGGTGGCGGACTCTGTCAGCTCGGGATGCAGCATGCCACGGTCCCCGGCGAACCCACAGCAGCCCCAGTTCTCCGGAACCTGCACCGTCTCGGCCACCCCACCCGCGAGGGTCTGCAGATTGTCGTTGATGCCCATCCGGGTGGAGGAACACGTAGGGTGCAGCGCGAGCGATTCGATTTTCCGATACTCGGGCAGTGACGGCAGGATGCGTTCGGCCGTGAACTGCACGGCGTCGACCACCCGCAGGGGCGGCTCGTTCAGGTCACCCTCGATCGTCTGCCGCAGCCCCTCGGTGCAGGAGGAGGCATCGCAGATGATGGCCAGCTCGCCGTTCCGGGTCGCCGTGCGCAGCGCCGCGAGGGTTTTGGCCCGCATGGCCTCTTCGCCGGCCTTCAGCCCCTTCGACGACCACGGCGTGCCGCAGCAGAGCCCGTCGATGCCGTCGGGAACCACCAAGGTGATGCCGGCGCGGTCGCAGAGCTGCTCGAAGCTGACCTGCACCCCCGGAGTGCCGGCGGTGGCCGGACCGAACATGGTCTGCACGCAGGCCGGAAAGTAAACGGCCTCCGGGGCCAGGGTCGGAGCCGGGCGGGAGCGGCTGCCGCCACCACCGGGCAGCTCGTTCGAGTAGAGCGGCAGCGTGTCGGTGCCGAGCACGGCTCGGCCGAGCTTGTTGGGTACCATCAGCACCGGGGCCGGGATCTTGCGCACCACGGTGAGGGCCAGCCCGGCGCCGCGGGTGACCGCACCCCAGTTCTTGGCCGCGGTGTTCCAGACGCCGTTGATCAGCGGCCCGGTCTCGCCGCGCCGGATCTGCTTCATCATGGTGCCGGTGTTGATGTTGACCGGGCAGGCGGTCTGGCACATGCCGTCGACCGCGCAGGTCTCCACGCCGTCATAGACGAAGTCCTTCTCCAACTCGGCGGCCAGAGCCAGGTCGCCGCCCCGGCGGGCCTGTTCGATGGCGCGCAGGGTGACGATGCGCTGGCGGGGGGTCAGGGTCAGGTCCCGGCTGGGGCAGACGGGTTCGCAGTAACCGCAGGAGACGCAGCTGTCGACCACCTCGGCGACGGGCGGCACCAGCTTGATGTCACGCAGGTGCACCTCAGGGTCGTCATTCATCAGCACTCCGGGGTTGAGCATCCCGGCGGGGTCGAACAAAGTCTTGATCTTCCGCATGACGTCGTAGAGCTCGTCGCCGTACTGGCGCCGCACATAGGGAGCCATCACCCGGCCGGTTCCGTGTTCGGCCTTGAGCGAGCCGCCCTCGCCGAGCACCAGGTCCACCATGTCCTCGGTGAAGGCGCTGTAGCGTTCCAGCTCGGTCGTGCCGGTGAACCCGTCGGTGAGCATGAAGTGGATGTTGCCGTCTTTGGCATGGCCGAAGATCACACTATTGCGATAGCTGTACTTGTCGAACAACCGGATCAGCTCCACGCAGGTGCGACCCAGAGCGGCCACCGGCACGACAACGTCCTCGAGCAGCGCCGTGGTGCCCTGCGGACGGGCGCCGGCGACGGATGCGTAGAGCCCCTTCCGCAGGTGCCACAGCTGAGCGCGGGTCGCGGAATCCGCACTGAACTCGACCGGGGCGCTGAGCCCGAGCCCCGGCATAATGCCCATGCCCGCGTGCTGCAGCTCCGCCAGCCGTTCCGGGTTGTCCGTCTGGTACTCCATCAGGAGGGCGGCGTGGTCCCGCACCACGAGGTCGCGCACGACCGGCGGAACATCGTCCAGGCCCTGACCGACCTTGAGCGACAGGGCGTCCATCAGCTCGAGGGTGGCCGCACCGGTTCCCACCAAGGCGGGCAGGGCCGCGTTGGCGGTTTCCAGGTCGGGGAAGACCAGCAGGCCGGTGACGGTATGAGTCGGCCGCGGGACGGTACGGAAGACCGCCTCCGCGACGAACCCGAGGGTGCCCTCGCTGCCCACGATCAGGTGAGCCAGGATGTCCACGGGCCGGTCGAAGTCCAGCAGGGAGTTCAGGCCGTAGCCCATGGTGTTCTTCATCGAGAACTGGTGCCGGATGGTCGCCACGGAGGAAGGGTTCCCCTGCACCCGCTTCGCCAGCCGCAGCAGACCCTCGTGTAGCTCGGGTTCGAGGGTGCGGAGGCGCGCGTCGGCATCCGTCGCCCCGGTGTCGACGACGGTGCCGCTGGGCAGCACCACCGTGACCGATTCCAGGGTCTGGTAGGCGTTGTCGACGGTGCCGCACGCCATTCCGGAGGAGTTGTTGGCCACGACTCCGCCGATGGTGCAGGCGGATTCGCTCGCCGGGTCCGGGCCGAATTTGCGGCCGTACTTCGCCAGGCGGGCGTTCAGGGCACGCACGGTGACGCCGGGCTGGACCCGCACCCGGGCGCCGTTGTCCTGCACCTCGATCTGCTTGAAGTTGCGGCGCACATCCACGAGCACGCCGTCGGTGAGTGCCTGGCCGCTCAGGCTGGTGCCGCCGGAGCGGAGCGTGAGCGGCACACCCTGCGCCCGGCTGGCGCGCAGCAGCTTGCCGACCTCGCCGGCGTTGGCGGCCACGACGACGGCCTGCGGTACCAGTAGAAAATGCGAGGCGTCGTGGGCGTTGGCGTGCAGGTCGATCGCCCGGGTCTTGACCTGGGCCGGGTCTGACACCGCGGCGCGGAGGGCACCCAGCATCCCGGCGGATGCAGGCGCAGCTGCGGGACCGGAGAACGCCTGGGCGGGGGTGACCGCCGTGCCGCGGCGGGCCATTACGGCACCATCCAGCCGAGGACCGGAGTGGACTGCAGCACGATCAAAACCGTGATCAGCACGAGCAGCCCCAGGCTCCAGCCGACCAACTTGCGGAAGAGCAGGGCCTCCGCTCCCACCAATCCGACGGCGGCGGCGGCCACGGCCAGGTTCTGCAGCGAGAGCATCTTGCCCAGCACACCGGCCGATGAGTTGGCGGCGGCCATCAGCACCGGCGAGAGGCCGGTCGAATTGGCGGCGGTGACCTGCAGCTGCCCGAAGAGCGCGTTGGACGAGGTGTCGGAGCCGGTCAAGGCCACACCGATCCAGCCGATCAGAGGAGAGATCACGGCGAAGAACGCGCCGGCGGTGGCGAGGTAGGCACCGAGGGAGGCGGTCTGGCCGGACAGGTTCATCACGAACGAGAGTGCCAGCACGGCGGTGACGGTGACGATGGTCCAGCGCAGTTGCACGAGGGTGTCCCCGTAGATTTTGAGGCCCTGGCGGAACGAGATCTTGTAGAGCGCCATGGTGATCAGACCGGAGAAGAGCAGCAGGGTGCCGGTGGCTTTGAGGTGGTCGAGCTTGAAGGTCGTGGCCGGAACCGGGTCGCCGGCCGCGTCGGTCACGTCGAGTCCGGGCCAGGCGAAGGTGACGCTGCCCACGGTACCGAGCCAGGCCTTGACGGCCGGGATCTGCGCGATCGAGAAAATGCCCATGATGATCAGGTACGGGGCGATGGCCTTCCACACCTGACGGGGTTCCGGGCGGGTGGTGTCGGTCAGGTCGGGGCTGTCGGCGGAGCGTCGCGCCGACTTGAGGGCGGTGGTGGGCGTGCTGCGCATGGCGGATGCGGGTACTGCCGAACCCACGGCCGTGCTCACCAGGTTCTCGGCACCGGCCAGGTCGACGTCGTCATTGAGACCCATGGCCTCGGACGGCTGCCAGAAACGCAGCATGACCAGAACGGCGGCAACGGTGGCGACGGCGGCCACGACATCCGTCAGTTCGACGGCGAAGAAGTTGGCGGTGACGAACTGCGACAGCGCGAAGACGAGACCGGCGACCACGGCCACTGGCCAGGTCTGCTTCACGCCGCGCTTGCCGTCGACGATAAAGACGAGGATCAGCGGCACGATCACGGCGATGAACGGCGTCTGGCGGCCGGCCATCGAGGCGAGGTCCTGGATCGGCAGGCCGGTGACGCCGTTGAGGGCGATGATCGGGGCGGCCATGGCGCCGAATGCCACCGGGGCCGTGTTGGCCAGCAGTGACACCATGGCGGATTTGAGCGGCTTCATACCCGCGGCCATCAGCATGGCGGCGGAGATGGCGACCGGGGCGCCGAATCCGGCGAGCGACTCGAGCAGGGCACCGAAGCAGAATGCGATCAGGATGGCCAGGATGCGAAGGTCGTTGGAGATGGAACGGATGGTGCGGCCCAGCACCTCGAACCAGGGGGTGGCTACGGTGAGCTTGTAGATCCACAGCGCGTTGACCAGGATCCAGAGGATCGGGAAGAGGCCGTAGAAGACGCCCGCCGCCGTGGCGCTCAGCGCCTGGCCGACGGGCATCTGCCAGCCGATGACGGCGAGCACGACCGAGAGGAGCAGGCTGGCCAGAGCCGCCTGATGCGCCTTAACCCGGAACACGCCGAGAAGGACGAACAGGAGAATCAGCGGCAATGCGGCGCAGATGGCCGACAGGACGAGGGATCCGAGAATCGGATCGAGTATCTGTTGAAAGATTGGGTCTCCACACTGAGGTCGTGGTCACGCCGTCGTGACACTTCAATGATTGTCTAGCAAGTATGCAAGTAAGTCAATGTAAACTGTCTTTTTGTCTGTCAAGATGAGATCACACCTTAGAAAGGCAGGCCCCGTGACAGCGCGCGTAACGGCAACGTCGATTGTGGATGCCATCGCGAACGACCTGCGAACCCGAATCCTTGAAGGCGAATTGACTTCCGCCGCGGCCCTGACCGAGACCGATATGGCCGCGAGCTACGACGTCGCCCGCCCCACGGCAAAGGCGGCGATCGAGAAACTCGTCGCTGAGGGACTGCTGGTGCGCGGGGCGCACAAGAGCGCCCGCGTCGCCGAGCTCGGACCGGACTCCGTGCGCGACATCTACCAGGCCCGCGCCTACCTCGAAAGCGAGGTGCTGCGCCGCCTGGCCCTCACCCGCACCGTCCCCGAAGGGGCCGTGCAGGCCAACCTCGACATCGCGGCCGTGGCTGGCGGCTCCGCCCTCGACGTCGTGGAACCCGATATGCGTTTCCACACCAGTCTGATCGACGCCGTCGGCAACGAGCGGATCAGCAGGATGTACCGTTCTCTGGTCAGCGAGGTACGCCTGTGCATGGTGCGGGTGCAGTCGCTGAACCTGCTCGACACCGCGTTGATCCAGGCCGAACACCAGCGCCTGCTCGAGCTGATCGGGGAGGGCGACGGCCCCGCGGCCGCCGAGTTGCTCGACGAACACCTCGCCCGTGCCCGTGAACGCCTCGCGGCGGCAATCGGCGGCGAAGCCGGCCCGGAGGCACACCTCCCGTCATCCCTGCACCGGGGCTGAGTCCCCGGGAGACGCCATGGGCTATTTTCTCGCACCATCCACCCGGGTTGCCCTGTCGCACCTGGTAACCCTCGACACGGCCCCGGGGTCGGCGCCGCTCGAGCGGTTGGGGGCCATCCGTTCCCTGCTTTTCGAGCTCGACGCCGACCCGGCCACTTTGGTCGGTGTGCGCGACGCCCTCAGCGGGGGAGCGGGCTGGGACGAGATCGCCGACGCCGCCGGTTTGAAACCGGCTGCGGCGAAGTGGCGCTGGAGTGGCACCGATGCGGAGATCGCCGCCCGGCAGGCGGCCGGACGCAAGCGGTCCGCACGCCCCAGCGCCGTGCCCATCGATCTGCCCGGGCTGTCCGTGTCCGAGGCAGCTGCGCAGCTGGGGGTCACCGCGCAGGCGATCTACCTGAAGCTGAGCCGTGGCAAGCTGGCCGGCCGAACGGTCGAACTCCCCGACGGGCGCAGCTACAAACGGGTCTTCCTCAACGAAGACCCGGATGCCCGCCTTGACCGCGCCGAATCGGCAGCAGACAATGACCCCACCGCCTATTCCCCCGATGCACTCTGACGACGGAGCCCTCACCATGACTGATTTCTCCTCGACCAGCACGCCCACCCGGTCGATGCCCCTGTCCGATCAGACCGAGACGCTCGAGCCTCTGGAAGAGCCTCAGGCGCCCGAGGCCCAGCCCGCGCCCAGGCGCGTCGGGCACCTCACGATCACGTCCGGCCAGCGCACCGCGCTGGTCGTCCTGGTCGGAATCATAGCCCTCGCCGTGGCCTTCATCGTGATGCTTTTGGTGGGGGTGTCGAGCGAGAGCATCAACGCCCTGGCCGTATTCGCCACGCCCATCGCCTCGATGGTGGCCGCCTATTACGGCATCACCCTGAGCATCCAGCAGGTGCGCAGCGAACGCGCCGAGAAGGAGAAGGCTATCGCCCGAGCGGATGCCGCCACCGCCGCCAGCCGCGAGACCGAGGTCTGGGCCGCCCAGCTGGAATCCGGCCTGCGCGTCGCGATGGCCCAGCTCGCCGCCGCGCGTATCGGCACCGAGGCGGTCGAGAAGGCTGCCGGCACCCCCGACGGCTTCTTCTGACCGGGGTTCGATCACTCGAAGCCGCCCAGTTTCGGCTAGCCGGCCTCCTTCTCGGCGGTGCCGTTCCGCACGCGCACGATGGTCCCCCAGCAAGCGACGGTCGTCAGCATGAGCGCTCCCAGCGCTCCTAACGCGAGCGGCGAGAGGGCGAAGGCGAGGGGCAGCGCCAGCAGCAGTAGTGCGATTCCCGTGACATGGGAGATCAGCACCTCCCGGGCCACGACGAATCGGAACAGCGCCAGCCCCAGCAGGTACAGCAGAGGCCCGCCGGTGATGGCGACGGCCGTCGAAAAAATGACCGGGTCATCCGGATGCGCCAGGATCTCCTTCACGCCGACCGAGCTCAGAACAATGCCGGCGATGAGCATCGCATGTACATAGGTATACGCGAGCCGGGCGAGCCGGCCGGGGTCGGCGGCATCGGCGAGGGCTTTGCTGCCCGCGTACTCGCTGTGGTCGAAGTACAGCCACCACATGGCCGCTCCACTCACGAAGGCCAGCAGCAGGCCGAGCACACCCGGCACCGACACGTCCTGATCGACGAAGGCGAAGCCCGTCACCAGAAATGATTCGCCGAGTGCGATGATGACGAACAGGGCGCTGCGCTCCGCGATGTGCGGACCGGAGAGCTCGCCGTCGCCGGGAGTGGCCCGGCCGAGGCCCGGCACCGGGAAACCGAGCTTCGCGGAAACGAACTCGATCCCGAGTGCGGTGGCCCAGAGCAGCAACCGGTAGTCGGCCGGGAGCAGGCCGCCGAGAATCCAGAAGAGCCCGGCCACGGCGAGCCAGAGGAAGATCCGCACGAAGGCGCGGAAGAGGGCGCGATCGTGGAGCGCGAGGGCGAGCGCCATGAAGGCCGTTCGGCCCAGCTGCAGGGTGACGTAGGCCACGGCGAAGAGGAATCCCCGGTCGCCGAATGATTCGTAGATCGAGACGCTCACCACCAGCCCGACCAGGGAGAGGCCGATCACGACCCCGCGCACAGGCAGGCGGGCCGGATCGAGCAGGTTGGTCACCCAGGTGGTGTGCACCCAGATCCACCACAGGGCGAGCACCAGGATGACGGACTCGGCGGCTCCCTGCCAGGACTGGTTCTCGTAGAGATGGCGCGACAGCTGGGTCAACGCGAACACAAAGATCAGGTCGAAGAACAGCTCGATGTAGGTGACCCGATCCGCCAGGTCGGGCCGATCCGGGCGCATCAGATTGAGCCGGAGGCCAAAACGGCCGGCGGGGCGGCGACCGGTGCCGGGAGCGGAGGGGACGGTGCTGGGCGTTGCGTTCACGCACCCAGTCTGCCTCAGTCCGGCAGATGTGGGGGAGGCGGCATGGCGGCCTCCCGTGTTGCCCTGATGGGACTTTCTATGACATTCTTTTACAAAACGAACGGTCAGTTAGTAAACACGGCGATCAAAGGTGATGAAGCCATGCCCGAAGCATTCCTCGTTGATGGTGTTCGAACTCCTATCGGGCGATACGGCGGGGTGCTGGCCGGCATCCGCCCCGACGACCTGGCCGCCATCGTGCTTGCCTCGGTCGTGTCCCGGTCCGGGCTGGATCCCACCCTCCTTGACGAGGTCGTCCTCGGCGCCGCCAACCAGGCCGGCGAGGACAACCGCAACGTCGCCCGGATGGCCGTGCTCCTGGCCGGTCTCCCCGACAGCGTGCCGGGGATCACGGTCAACCGGCTCTGCGCATCCGGCCTGTCCGCCGTGCACCTGGCCGCCAACATGATCAAGGCCGGCGAAGCAGACCTCGTGATCGCCGGCGGCGTCGAATCGATGACCCGCGCACCCTGGGTTCTCGCCAAGCCGGAGAAGGCGTTCGCCAAGCCGGGCGAGATCGTCGACACCTCGATCGGCTGGCGCTTCACGAACCCGCGCCTGCAAGCGCGCGACAAGGCCACCTTCTCCATGTCGGAGACAGCGGAGGAGGTCGCCGCCCTCGACGGCATCAGCCGGGCGGATGCCGACACGTTCGCCCTCCGCTCGCACCGGCTGGCACTCGAGGCGCAACGTGACGGCATCTTCACGCCCGAGATCGTGGGTGTTCCCACCCGCGCCGGACTGATCGAGATCGACGAGGGCCCCCGAGCCGACACCACGCTCGAACGCCTCGCCGGGCTGCGCTCGGTCGTGCGGGCGGGCGGCATCGTCACGGCCGGCAACGCCAGCTCCCTGAACGACGGGGCCTCCGCCATCGTTGTGGCGAGCGAGGCGGCCATCGAGCGTCTGGGGCTGACGCCCCGCGCCCGGGTGGTAGGCGGAGCCAGCGCCGGCGTCGCCCCGGAGACCATGGGCCTCGGCCCGGTCCCCGCCACCCAGAAGCTGCTGCACCGCCTGGGACTGACCATCGGTGACGTCGACGCCGTCGAACTCAATGAGGCGTTCGCGACCCAGTCTCTGGCCTGCATCCGCCGGCTCGGCCTCGACCCGGAAATCGTCAACCGGCACGGCGGCGCCATCGCCCTCGGGCACCCGCTCGGGTCGTCCGGGTCCCGTATCCTGATCACCCTGCTGGGGCGCATGGAGCGCGAGGGTGCCCACCGCGGCGTGGCCACCATGTGCGTGGGCGTCGGGCAAGGTTCCTCCCTGCTGGTGGAGCGCGTCTAGATGTCGCGCGAGTTCACGACGCTGCTGGTCGAGGAGCGGCCCGACCGGGTGCACGTACAGCTTGACCGACCGGCCGTGCGCAACGCCATCGACCAGACCATGATCGACGAGCTGCACCTGGTCTGCGCCGACCTCGAGCAGGAACCCCGCATCCTGATCCTCTCCGGCACCAACGGCGTCTTCGCCTCCGGGGCCGACATCGCCCAGTTGCGGGAACGCCGGGCAGAAGACGCCCTGAACGGGATCAACTCGACCCTGTTCGGCCGGATCGCCCGCCTGCCAATGCCCGTGATCGCCGCCATCGACGGCTGGGCGCTCGGCGGCGGGGCCGAGCTGGCCTACGCCGCCGACTTCCGGATCGCCTCCACGACCGCCCGGCTCGGCAATCCGGAGACGGCCCTCGGCATCATCCCGGCGGCTGGAGCGCTGTGGCGGCTGGCCGCGCTGGTCGGCGAACCCGTGGCCAAGGAGATCATCCTGGCCGGGCGCATCCTGAACGCTTCCGAGGCGCTGGCGGTGCACCTGGTCACCGAGGTGCACGAGTCGAACGCCCTGCTCGCGGCAGCGCACGCGCTGGCCGACCGAATCGCCAAGCAGGACCCGCTGGCCACCCAGCTGGCCAAGGAGGTCTTCCATGTTCCCGCCGCGGAGCATCCGCTGGCCGACAACGAGGCCCAGGCGCGCCTGTTCGAGTCCGACCAGAAATTCACCCGAATGACCGCATTCCTGGAGAGGAAGAAGCGATGACGCCCAGCACCGTGTCCACACAGGCCCGAGCCGCTCAGTCCGTGCCCGTGCCGCACCAGGTCGGCGTGCTCGGCGGAGGCCGCATGGGCGCCGGCATTGCGCACGCGTTCCTGATGGCCGGGGCCCATGTCACCGTGGTGGAGCAGGGAGACGACGCGGCTGCCGCCGCCCGTGACCGGGTCCTGACCGCCGTCGACAAATCCCTCAGCCGCGGTAGCGTGACCGCGAGCAGCGCCGAGCTCGTCGATCGGCTGACCGTGACAACGGATGCCGCCGCGTTCGCCGGCTCCGGCCTCGTCGTCGAGGCCGTTCCCGAGGTCGTGGCTCTGAAGACGCAGGCGCTCCGCCTGGTGGAGGCGCACCTCGCCCCCACCGCCTGGCTGGCGTCCAACACCTCCTCGCTGTCGATCACCGATCTGGCCGAGGCGCTGGACCGCCCGGACCGGTTCATCGGACTGCACTTCTTCAACCCGGTGCCGGTCTCGACCCTGATCGAGGTTGTCACAGGGGAGCGCACCGACCCGGAGCTCGCCCGGCTCGCCCAGGCCTGGGTGTCCGCGCTCGGGAAGACGCCGATCCTGGTGCGGGACTCGCCCGGCTTCGCCAGCTCCCGCCTCGGCGTCGCGATCGCGCTCGAGGCGATCCGCATGGTCGAGGAGGGTGTGGCCAGCCCCGAGGCCATCGACACGGCCATGGTTCTCGGCTACAAGCATCCGGTCGGTCCTCTCCGCACGACCGACATCGTCGGCCTAGACGTTCGCCTCGGCATCGCCGAACACCTGCACGACACCCTCGGCGACCGGTTTGCCCCGCCGCAACTGCTGCGTGACCTTGTCGCACGCGGTGACCTCGGACGCAAAAGCGGCCGCGGCTTCTTCGATTGGAAGGACGCATCATGACACTCCTCAGCAATGGCACAAGCACTGACACCGGCCCTGACACGAGCTCTGACACGGTCGTTCCCAGCTACGTTCTCGACTCCTGGTGGACCCCGGACACCGACGTGGTCGCCCAGCGTGTCCTCGACGCGAGCACCGGGGCCGAGGTCGCCCGGGTCAGCAGCGACGGGCTCGACCTGGCCGCCGTGGTCGAACACGCCCGCACGGTCGGCCAGGCCTCGCTCGGGGAACTGACCTTCCACCAGCGCGCCATCCTGCTCAAGAAGCTGGGACAGTACCTGGGCGGGGTCAAGGAGGAGCTCTACGCGCTCTCCGCCCGCACCGGCGCCACCCGCTACGACTCGATGGTCGACATCGACGGCGGCATCGGAGTGCTGTTCACGCTGTCCTCCAAGGGCCGGCGCGAGATGCCCAACAGTCAGGTCTACATCGACGGCGACGTCGAGGCGCTCTCCCGCGACGGCTCCTTCAGCGGTCAGCACATCTACACCCGCATTCCCGGAGTCGCCTGCCAGATCAACGCCTTCAACTTCCCGGTCTGGGGCATGCTTGAGAAGCTGGCCCCGGCGTTCATCGCCGGCGTGCCGACGATCGTCAAGCCCGCGACGCCCACCGGGTACCTGACCGAGGCGGTCGTGCGTCACATCCTGGCGTCCGGCATCCTGCCGCTGGGCGCCCTGCAGCTGATCTCCGGCAGCGCCCGCGACCTGATCGACCACCTCGACTACCGCGATCTGGTGGCGTTCACCGGGTCGGCCAGCACCGCCCGCTCCCTCA
The DNA here is from genome assembly GCF_004402345.1 of Cryobacterium sp. TMT2-15-1. NCBI lineage: Bacteria > Bacillati > Actinomycetota > Actinomycetes > Micrococcales > Microbacteriaceae > Cryobacterium > Cryobacterium sp. TMT2-15-1. The sequence goes on from NZ_SOGD01000059.1 coordinate 134,632, forward strand.
AGGCGCACCCGAACGTGGTCGAGGGCGGCGTGCGCTTCACCAGCGAGACCGACTCGCTCAACGCCGCGATCCTGGGTCCGGACGCCGCGGCCGGCACGGCCGAGTTCGACGCCTACGTCGCCTCCGTCGTGACCGAGATGACCAGCAAGGCCGGTCAGAAGTGCACCAGCATCCGCCGGCTGATCGTGCCGGCGGGCCGCCGCGACCAGGTCGTCGCGGCCGTCTCCGAACGGATGGCCCGCCGCGTCACCCTCGGCGACCCGCGCGCCGAGGGGGTCACCATGGGGCCCCTCGCCAGCACCGGGCAGCGCGACGAGGTTCTCGCCAGCGTCGCCCGCCTGATCGACGGCGGCGGACGCATCGTGATGGGCTCGGTGGACGCCCCGACCGGAACCGACCCGGGCGGCGCCTTCGTCGCCCCCATCCTGCTGGCCTTCCATGACCCGGAGAGCCCGGCCGTGCACGAGATCGAAGCCTTCGGCCCGGTGGCCTCCATCATCGAGTACACCGACCTGGACCACGCCATCGCGCTGGCCGCGCGCGGCGGCGGCTCACTGGTGACGACCGTGGCCACTCACCACCCCGATATCGCGCGCACGCTCGTGCTCGGGATCGCAGCGCACCACGGCCGGGTGCTGATGCTCGACCGGGTCGACGCGCGCAGCAGCACGGGCCACGGATCGCCCGTTCCGCACCTCGTGCACGGCGGACCCGGGCGGGCCGGCGGCAGTGAGGAGCTCGGCGGCATCCGTTCGGTGCTGCACCACATGCAGCGCACGGCCATCCAGGGCTCGCCCGACATGCTGACCGCCATCACGGGGGAGTGGCACGCCGGTGCCGCGGTACGAACGGGCATCCACCCGTTCCGAAAGTCCCTGGCCGAGTTGCGGGTCGGCGACCAGACCCAGGGCGGACCGCGCGTGGTCACTCTGGCCGACATCACGGCGTTCGCCGAGGCCACCGGCGACAAGTTCTACGCGCACACGGACCCCGAGGCGGCGGCGGCGAACCCGTTCTTCCCCGGGATCGTCGCGCACGGCTACCTGCTGGTGTCCTGGGCGGCCGGGTTGTTCGTGGATGCGGCCCCCGGGCCGGTGCTCGCGAACTCCGGGCTGGAGAAGCTGCGGTTCGTCACCCCGGTGTCGCCCGGCGACAGCATCCGGGTCACCCTGACGGCCAAGCGGATCACCCCGCGCGAGACCGACGAGTACGGCGAGGTCTGCTGGGACGCCGTGCTGCACAACCAGAACGATGAGGTCGTCGCCACCTACGACGTTCTCACTCTGGTCGCCAAGGAGTAACCCCCCAGCACCAGCTGAGAGCGCCACAGGCAGAGCGCCAGATCGGGTGTCCAACGAGTTCGACGGAGATTTCAAGGAATGAGCCGGTTTCCGGGCTGTTCTGATACATCTTCGTTAAAATCTCCGGCGATTTGGTTCGCACTGCGGGGGGCGTGCCGGGGCGCGTGCCGGGTGCCCGGTTCGCACAAGCGCGGCAGCGGTCCGACGCGCGTGGGGGCTAACTCAGGAGATCCGTCCGGCCTGGCCGGGCATCCGCACCTGTGCCGCACTGGTCCATGGCGGCCGGGCATTCAGGGCGACGGATGTCCTGAGTTGGCCACACGCGCGAGCCGGCACCCCGACCTGACACCGGTCCAACGGCCCGACGGATCACCCGATCCGGGTGGTGCCAGGGGGCGCACCTCGTTCCACTATCGGTTGTTGCAAGCTGGGCGCACACAGTGAGAGATCGGTGAGTCCAGACGACACCGACACAGGCTCAGCCCCGGAAATGGAGTGCCTCATGGCTCAAGGAGAAGACCCGGTGATGGAGACCCTGGACGATATCAACGCCGTGTCCCTGTCCCGCACCGACCTGGACAGTCGGTCGCTGATGTTCGTGCGCATCGCGGCTCTCGCAGCGGTCGAGGCCCCGATGATGTCCCATCTGCTGCACATCGGGCCCGCGGGGGAAGCGGGTCTGACCGTGGACGACGTCGATAATGTGCTCGTTGCTGTGGCGCCGATCATCGGCACCGCCCGCACCGCGGCCGCCGTGGGGAAGATCGCCGAGGCCCTGGGTCTGGCGATCCAGCTGACCTCGGAAGACACCGAGTAGAACCAGAACCAGACCGGTCCAGGGTGTCCGGCCCGTCAAGTCACCGGGGGAGCGGGCCGGATGCTTACAGTCACCGAAAGGAGAGAGTCCCCATGACGACATCGGTCCGCAAGCAGAAGACCGCCGCCCTGATCGGCCGTCTCGCCGCGGCCGTTCTTCTCACCGGGTGCACCGAGTCAGAGCCGACCGCGTCACCCACGCCATTCGCCACCGCCACATCCTCGGAGACTCCCACCGGCACGTCGCCCACCGGGGAGCAGACCATCTGGGCCGGTCACGTGTGCTCGTCGACGGCCACCCTGAAGACCGATGTGCAGGGCCTGGTGTCGTCTGCCGCCGCGGGCGGGGACGATGTCTCGGCCCGGCTGAACACCCAGATGACGACGATCATAGAGTCGGTGGCCACCCTCGCGGACACGATCAGGAACGTGCCGAGGGGCAGCGAAGACGATCCCGAGGTGGCCGCCGTCAGGCAATCCTCGGATGCCCTTAGCACGTCGATCTCCGGCCTCGAGTCGAGCGTGGCCTCGGTCGAGGGCGCAACCGGTACAGCCCTGGACGCGGCTCTCGGTTCGGTCGCCGGCGACGCCGGCGCCTCCCTGACGGCACTCGCCTCCACGGTGGCGGCGATCGCCGCGGCCGCCGCCGACCGCACCAGCACGATCGGGCAGGCCTTCGACGCCGCGCCGGAGTGCACTGCCCTGACCCGGCAGGCCTGCGGGGGACCCGGGCATGACACCGGGCATGACACCATGACTGAGTGACTATCTCGACAGATCCGGCGCTGGTGCCCGAATTACTGGTGCGGGACATCGACGTCAGCATCTGGTTCTGGTGCGAATTGTGTGGATTCACGACGAGCTACGACCGCCCGGACGACGGCTTCGCGTACATCACGCGGGGAACCGCGCACGTGATGCTGGAACAGGCAGGCTTCGGCAGGAACTGGATCACGGGTCCACTTGAGGCGCCGCACGGGCGCGGAGTGAACTTCCAGGTGGCCGTGCCCGACGTCGATCCGATTCTCTCGGCATTGCGAGGGGCCGGCGTCTCACTGTTCATGGAAACCGAGACGAAGTGGTACCGCGTCGACGACGAGGAAGCCGGCGTACGCCAGTTCCTGGTCAGCGATCCGGACGGCTATCTGATTCGATTCCAGAGCCCACTCGGTCGGCGGCCGGTCGCTCCATAGAGACGCCTCTGTCGAATTCGTTCGGGACCTGGAGGAACTGCCGGGATTCGGGTTGCACGGTGTGGCGCTCCCCGCGCTTCGGCGGAACGTAGCTGCAGGTGTCGCCGGCGCACATCTGCGGCTTCTGCTTCGCGAAGGCCCGCTGCAACTCGCAGCCGAGGCAGATGCTGAACGCGGTCTCCAGGAACAGAAGCGACAGGCAGAGGCTGCAAAGCGCGAGGGTAACGCCGTTGCTGACGTTCAGGAATCCCATCACTCCGCAGGAGATGAAAGCCATGCCCAGGCCGATCGACCAGGCCAGCTTCTTCTGTGCTGCACCCACCCATTCGGGTCGTTGAGCTCGCACCAGAAGCGAACCAATGATGAGGCTCGGCGTGTACTTGGTACCGATGAAGAGGCGGAAGGTCATATCGAACATGAAGATCGCGCCGAACATGCGCAGCGGTTGATACTCGCCGTTGAGTGCGGCGATCATGAACGCAATGATGCCGCCGAGGAACAGAAGGCCGGCGGATGCCCGGACCGCTCGTTCGTTCACCACGTGACTGTCGATCCCGTCGACGAACTCGCCGATGACCGGCTGTTCCTGGGGCGTCATGATGTCGTCCCTTGGATCTCGGCCATGGCCTGGATGCCTCCGGCGCGGTAGGCCTCCCAGTCGCGGTCCTGGCGAGAGCAGGGCATCCCCTGGTCGGCCCAGCGGGCCTTCACCGCGGTGGCCTCGGCCTCGACCTGCCGGGCAGCGGTGTCGTCGGTGATCCGTCGTAAGAGCTCGCCGAGGGCGGCCACCCTCCCCTCCTGGAACTTGGCGGCGGGGTACGAGCGACCGTCCTTTGCGAGGGCGCACGAGGTCGTGCCGCCCAGCAACAGCGACCACTCGTGGGCCGCGTGGGTTCGGACGCTCAGAATGTCCGACCTGGTGAGACTAGGGGTCGCGTCAGCTGCCATTGCGGCAAGTGCAGCGATCGGCCTCCGCCATTCCGTAGAGTGCGTCCTCGATGTGCTGGCCGCAGCCATCCCAGGTCGCCTTTTTGCAGTTGGAACACGTGATCTGATAACACATGGTGGAATCCTCTTTCTATGTCTGTGGCAACGAGGGTAACATACCCCCGGGGGTATTGTTTGCGACAAAAAAAGGTGGGCAGAAATTCTCTGCCCACCTTTTGACCTGAGGTGTCTTATTTGGCGGTGACCGTGATAAGAGGGCTTCCGACCTCTACCTGGCCAGACGCTGCCTGGTCGACCGATCCGAACTTCTTGGGGTTCGTCACGAGCACCGGGGTGACCAGCGAGTAGCCGGCATCCTCGATCACCTTGCGGTCGAAGGTCACCAGCGGTGTGCCTGCCTCGACGCGGTCGCCCGCGGCCACCTTGACCTCGAAGCCCTTGCCGCCAAGGTTCACGGTGTCGATACCCACGTGAATGAGCATTTCAACGCCGCTGTCGAGTCGCAGTCCGAAGGCGTGACCGGTCGCCTGAGCGACGAGAACCTTGCCTGCTCCAGGGGCGTACACGGTGTCCTCGGTCGGATCGATTCCCACGCCAAGACCGACGATTCCCTTACTGAACACAGGATCCGGCACATCCGTCAACGGAACGACGATACCGGCGATGGGCGAACCGATCGTCGCCAGGACCGTGGCGGTAGCGGTAGCGGTAGCGGTGGCGGTCCCGGTGCCTGTTCCTGAGCCTGACGCACCGGCAACAACGGGGGCTGCGATGTCAGAGTCGGTTGAGGCATCGTCGCTCGCTACGGTTTCCGCCGCCAGAGCCTCGGCGAATTCCGCCTTCTGCTCCGGCGTCTTATAGCCGGAGAGGATCACGAGGACCATCGCGGTGAAGAACGATGCGGTAATCGCGCCCGCATACAGGGGAATGTTGTCGAACGCGGGGATGGTCAACAGCGAGGTGAAGACGAATGCGCTGGTCTTCACGCCGCCGCCGAGGCCGAGGATGACGCCGCCCACGAGGCAGCCCACGAGCATCCGTGGGTAGATGCGCTTGAACCGAAGGTGGATGCCATATAGCGAGGGTTCAGAAATACCACCCAGCAGTCCGGCCGCGAGCGCGCCCGTTGCGGTCTGCTTCATCTGACGGTCCTTTTCGCGGATGGACAGGAACAGCACGCCGGCAGTTGCACCGAAGCACGCGAAGTTCCATGCACCCATGGGGCCCTGGATGAAGTCATAGCCGAGGGACTGGATGTTGAGCAGCATAATTGCGTTCAGCGGCCAGTGCAGGCCGAGCGGAACCATGAACGGGTAGGCCAGTGGGATGACGACCGCGAAGATGAACGGCGAGAAGTCGTTGATCGACTTGAGGAAGTTGCCGAGTGCGGCACCGCCGTACACGCCCATGGGGCCGATCAGGAAGGCGGTCAGCGGGATCATGATGAGCATGCAGAGGAACGGCACGAAGATCAGCTGAACGCTGGACGGAATGATCTTCTTCAGATACTTGGTCAGCAACCCGAGAGCGACCGCCATGATCAGCGGCGGGAACACCTGCGAGCTGTAGTCGGTGACGGTCAGAGGCAGCCCGAAGATCTGCACGACTGCCGCCTTGCCGCCGAAGACGGTCTCTGCTCCGTCGGTGAGTCCCAGCGCGTTGAAGCCGGGGAGCATGACGACGGCCATGATGCCGAAGCCGACCCAGGGGTCAGCACCGAGCCGCTTGGAGGCGTTGTAGGCGACCATCAGCGGAAGGAACACGAAAACGCCCTGCCACATCAGGTTGATGAACGCCCAGGACGGGTCGAGGGTGACGCCTGGTGCGTTCCACGACGGGATAATCCCGAGGGTTGCCATCAGAGCCATGAACGTGATGAACAGGGATGCGCCGAGCAGCGCACCCAGGATCGGGCGGAAGGAGTCGGACAGGATCTCGAAGAACGTGTCCAGCCCGGAGAACTTTCCGCGCGGGCCCTTCGCGCGTTCCGCGGCCTTCACATCGGTGGAATCGCCGGTGCCGTGGTCTCCCGCATGCTTCTTCATTGCGGGAAGCGCCATAATGTCGTTGTATACGGTATCTACGGCTCCGCCGACGACGATCTGGTAGCGATCGCCGGCCTGCGGAACAGCGCCGAGAACCAGAGGCAACGCTTCGACGGCCGCTTGGTCAATCCCCGATGCATCCTTCAGCGTGAAACGTAGCCGGGTGGCACAGTGGGTGAGGCCGACGACGTTTTCGGCCCCTCCGATACTTTCAATAATGTCTGCAGCGGGTTTCGATGCCACCTTGGACTCCTTCTGGTGTTGATGCGGAATATAATGATTCCGCTTGTTACGGCTCAGCGCGAACCACGCTGGCTGGCTGAAGACCGTAATGGTCTCCACGCATCGTTAGCAACGATAACGGTTTTTTTGCACACGCTTAAGCATAAGGACAACGCCGGCCGTGCGCGGAAGGAATTATGCCGTCGCGACTCGGCGATGAATCGGCACCATCGCGGGATGGGGAATCACAAAACACATCCGTCGTCGCGAGCAGTCTGAGCCGGGTTTTTGGGGCTTGAAGTCGTTACTGCACCAATATCGCTGGTCGTGATCCTGGCCCATGGTGCGCGGAGGCCTCCGACGGCGCACCTAGGTTGGTCTCATGTCCAAACCGATTGAAGACCTGTGGCCACCCTTCGGGCTGAAAATTACCTGCGGACCTGTGACTCTGTCTCCTGTTCGCGACGCCGACCTACCCGAACTCGCTGCGCTCGCTGCGGCAGGTATTCACGCGCGGACGGAGATGCCGTTCTTCTTCCCGTGGACCGTAGGCTCCCCGGGCGAGATCCGGTTGCGGCTCATGCAATACCACTGGGCACAACGAGCCGAGATGTCGCCGGCGGCCTGGTCGCTCGAGACCACGGTTCGCGTCGACGGTGAGATCGTCGGTTGCCAGAGCATCTCGACCGGGGACTACCTCGTCACGAGAACGGGGGAGACGGGCTCCTGGCTCGGCATGAAGCACCACGGCCGCGGGATCGGTACGCTCATGCGTCAGGCTCTCTGCGCGTTCATGTTCGATCACCTGGACGCCGCCGAGGTCACCTCAGCGGCATTCGTTGACAATCCCGCGTCTCTCGCGGTGTCGAGAAAGGTCGGGTACCGGGAGAACGGAATCGGTCGCTTGAAGAGGCGCGACGGCGAGATGGCCTTGAACCAGAAACTGGTCCTGACTGCCGCCACCCTGAACCGCGCCGAGCCCGAACTGAAAGTCGAGGGCGCACTGCCGCTCCGGGACTTCCTCGGCCTGAATGGTCGCGATCAATGATCACGGCCTGATCGGGTTATCCACAGGGTGCCTGTGGGTGGGCGGATGCCGCGGGCAATGTCGGTGGGTGCCCGTCGCGGCGGCGCGCTGCCGGGGTCCCGGTGGGATGCGGCCGAGGTCGCGGAGCGGGGGTTCGTCAGCGAGCTGGCCTGCACGATCTGGGTGCCACGCCGCACGGCCGAGAACCTGATCGCGAAGAGCCGGGCCCTGGCCGGCGAGCTCCCGGCCACCCGGGCCGCCCTCGAGGCGGGCGAGATCAGTTTCCAGCACGCGATGGTGGTGGTCAATCAGGTCTGGTCGGTTCCCGTCGAGGCCAGGCCGGCGTTCGAGGCGGCGGTGATGCTCGCGGCGTTGAGCCTGCAGGGGCTGGGGGAGGAACGCACCCTGACGCAGCTCACGGCGGATGTGTTCGCCGACATCATCTTCGACGGGGTCACCCCGTCCGGCCTCGGCACGGGCATCCGGGGTGCGGTGACGGTGACCGTGCCGGTGCTGACTCTGATGGGGTTGAGTGAGGAGCCGGGGTTCCTGGAGGGGTATGGTCCGATCGACCCGGACACGGCCCGGCAGCTCGCGGCCGGGGCGCCGAGTTTCACCCGGATCCTGGTGCACCCGGAGACGGGGGCGGTGCTGTCGGTCGGCCGGGACCGGTACACGGTGCCGGAAGACTTGAAACGGTTCCTCCGGGTGCGAGATAAGACCTGCCGGTTCCCCGGCTGCAACCGGTCGGCGGCGCATTGCGATCTGGACCATTCCCTGGATTGGCAGTTCGACGGGCTGACCGCGCACGACAACCTCGCGCACCTGTGCCCGGCGTGTCATGCGTTGAAGAGCGAGACGGGGTGGCAGGTGTTGCACCATCGGTGATGGCACGCTTGAGTGGACGTCGCCGACCGGGCGCACGTTCGTGAGTGAGCCGGCCACGGTCATCCGCACGGCGTCGACCACACCGTCGCCAGCCCCACCCAGCCGGGATACCCAGTCAGAGGTGCCCGCGCCGTTCTGAGGACGCGCGCGGCAGACACGCGAAACCGACCAGGAGTGCACCCTCGAACCATCCGCCGAGCGGAGCGCCCACCGGTCACCACAGGAGAAGCACTGTTCCGACCAGGATCAGCAGTCCGGCGAGCACGGCGACGAGACGCATCCCGTGAAGGAACACGAACGGCAGATATTGCGCACTGACGATGACCATGCTTGCCGGCACGAACAGGGTCGGTTCGGTCAGTCCCAGGGCAACGGCCGCGAGCATGCCCGAAGGGACGGTGAATGCGATCTGCGTCGCGAGCGTCGTCAGGGGAAAAATCAGCCTCCCCCCAGGAACAGCGTTGCGGGCTAGCTGAGTCGAAAGGACGCGGCCGACTGCTCTGGTGGTTGTTATCCCTTGTCCTTGGGCCGATCGCAACTTTCCTCATCGTGGTGATGCCGCGCGGCGGTCTCCGATTCTGAAGTGCAAGAAGGGTGGCGGCGAAGAGCCCGAGACGCATCGTCACGGTCGTCAGTTACGTAAGTCGAGATCCTCGACGAGCTGGGCGACTCGCGTGCGTGCTGCCACGTTGAGGCCGCGGATGGGGCGCGGCAGCGAGGCGGGAGGAACGAGCCCCAGGTGTTCCGCGATCGTGGCCGTCACTCGCAGACTGCCCTGAGCGGCGAACATCTCCCAGAGCGGCTGCAGACGCTGAGATTCCGCGTCGGCCGCAGCGGTATCTCCTGCCTGTGCTGCGCGGGTGATCGTGAGGGCCAGTGCGGGGAGTGTGCCGCCGATCACCGAATACCAAACCTCGCATCCCGCATTGAGCCCGGTTGCGGCCGCGCTGTCCCCAGAGATCCCGACGGTGACGTGCTCGGGAGCGAGCGAGCGAATCGCATCGACACGGGCCCCTGCTTCATCGGGAACGGTGGGAAGGCCTGGAATCTTGAACGACGTCACGTTCGGCAGGGTCCCGATGCGTGCGTACAGTTCGTCGGAGAAGGTGAAGTGGGTTGTGCCCGGGTTGTTGTACACCACGAGCGGAACGGAGAGCCCCGCCGTGAGGTCTTCGTAGAGGCCGAACACGTCGTCCTCGGTGAGCTTCTGATACGACAGAGGGGCAGGAGCACGCCGGATGCCCCCGCGTTCTGAGCGTCCTCGGCCAGTGCCTGCACTTGAGAGGTGCGCAGCGCGCCGATGCCGACCATCACGGGGGTGCTCCCCGCAGCCTGAACGGCGGTGTCAGCCACGAGGCGGTGCTCCTCACGGTCGAGGTAGGCATAGGAACCAGTGGAGCCGAGCGCGGTGATCGAGTCCGGTGAACATGTGGGGGGCTCCTGTCTGGGACACGGGTGCGGGGACACGCGGTGCATCCCGTTGTGCGGCGGCTCCGGCGCGAACGACGATCGGGATGCCCCTGATCTGAACGAGGGCCGGTGTCTGGTGCAAGACGATCAGACCGAGGAGCACGCCGATGGCGGACTCGACCGCCAGGTGCGTGCCGAACGCGGTGTGGGACATCCGTCGTCAGGCGAGATTTCGAGCGTGAACGGTAGAACGGGCAGAAGCAGTGAGAGCCCGACCGGGGATGCGAGGACGCCCCGGGTGAGCTGCCCACAGGCCTGGGGATACGGAACACGGCCGCGGTTGCGGCGGCACCGGGGATCGTGAGCGGGCCCAGGAACTCGATGGCCACCGCGGTGCCGATCGGGATTCGCTCCGTCCGTGAGGCGCAACCACGCCGTTCCGGCAGCAGCCACTGTCGCAATCAGGTCGACGGAGAGCGCAGAGCCGAGCTGAACGGACAGCATGGCCGTGACAGCAAGCGCCGAGACGGGAATCGGGATGCTGCGGTGGTTCATGTCAGGCATTTCCGGACAGTGCGTTTGCTCCGAGCCGGCGCTGCGCGACCTGAACGTTCGAGCCGAGGCGAATGAGCTCCCGCTCCAGCTCCCGAGCTGCTGCCAATAGTGCGTCGTCATCGAACGGTTCGAGCGCGTCGAGGATGAACAGGGCGCTGGTGGTGGTGTCGGTGAGCTGGGTGCGACGTGCTTGACGCCAGTTCCAGCGTCGACACGTCACACCGCCCGTGTCGGTCCACACGACCTCCCCGGCGTCGGGATGCTCAGTCACGGATGCGCCCTCGGACATGATCTCGAAAGGTTCCGACCCGGTTGCGCGGATCAGGCGTGGTGCTCCGACGTAGTGCGCCAGGTCCTCCCCGCCGAGCGGCACCGCGTGCAGAATCGAGATTGCGTTGTACAGGTCCGTGAGCCGATTCACACGGGGCAGCCCGGATGCCGCGCGGCGCATGAGCGCCTCCAGACTATTGCGGGTGCGCTGTGGCTTCGCACCGAACGCCCGATACGCCTCGCGCCACGCGGCAATGTGCGGAACCTCCTCGACAGCCTGTTGCTGGAGCGTGGCACGAGCGACCTCTTCCGCCGCGAGGAGCAGCGCCTCGCTTGCCTCATCACTCGGGCCGGGCTCGAGTCCATCGACAGCGACCAACACCGCCCGGTAGTCGGGCCGTAACGCGAAGACGTCATCGTCGATTCGGGCGGCGTCGAGAAACGTGTTCAAGGCCGTCCGGTCAGGCATCAGCTCGTTCCATTCGGGTAGCCGAGCCGACGCCCGGGTCAAACACTGTCAGTGAGAATCGTGCTGCGTGCGCGCCGCCGTTGACGTAGGCATGGGCTACGTCGCCGGGGAAGGAGAGCGCGTCGCGATCGTTGAGCGTGACCGTCTGCTCTCCCGACGAAATCGAGATCGCTCCCATGTGCACCTGCACGAGCTCTCTCGTGCCGGCCGTATGCGGTTCACTCACCTGTCGATCGCCTGCTTCGAGGGTCCAGTCCCACAGTTCGACGACGTTCGGCGGTTCAGTCACCGCGACGAGCACTCCGCGCCCGCCGTGCGCGCCGGTCCACAACACCGCGCCCTCGCCCCTCCGGGTGACTTTCATCGGCTTTGATCGGGGCGGTTCGACCAGATCGGGGAGGCCCACGCCGAGGGCGGCACTGATCCGGAGCAGTGTCCCTACGCTCGGGTTCGCGGCACCCTGCTCGATGTTGACCAGCATTCGGCGACTCACCCCGGTGCCTTCCGCCAGCTGGTCCAGAGTCCACCGGTGCTGTTGGCGTTCGTGTTTGACGCGCACACCGATGGCGGTCGCAAGTTCCGCAGCACCTTCATTCATAAGTGCAAAATAGTGCACTATTGGTGCATCAATCAAGGTTTCCTCGGGTACCAAGAGTCGTTCTCAGTGGGGGAGGATGACGATCTTGCCGATGTGTCGTCGCTCGGAGAACTCTTTTTGGGCTTCCGCAATCTCGGTCCGGGCAAACGTGCTGCTGAGCTGAGGACTGACCTCGCCGCCGCGTGCAAGCTCGACCAGCCGACGAAAATGAACCCGGGTGTGTATTGAGGATCCGATCAGCTGCACATTGTGAAGATAGAGGCGACGGAGGTCGAAGTCGATCACCGGCCCCGCCACAGCACCCGCGATCACCCAGCGCCCGTTATCCCGAAGCATCGGCATCATGGTGGAGACCCCCGGTCCACCGGCGACGTCAGCAACCACGTCCAACCCCGCCGGGGCGGCGGCACCGATCTCGGCGAGGATACCGGGTGAGTCCCGGTTGAAGACCTGGGCTGCCCATTGGCGAGCACGGCATCCCCTTTGGACCCACTCGTGATCGCCAGGACCAGTGCGCCTCGAGCGGCCGCCAGCTGAACGAGGGCGAGACCGACGCCGCCGGATGCTCCCGTCACGAGCACGGTTTCGCCGCCTCGCACGTCGGCACGTTCAAGCATTCCGATCGCGGTGCCGAATGCCACCGGCAGGCACGCCAGCTGCTCATCCGATAGAGGGGAATCCTGAACGTCATGAGCATGAGTTGCATCCACGGCGACGTACTGCGCGAACCCGCCATCGGCCTCGCTGCCCAGGTACCCCACCGGAGACGCATCCTCGCTTTCGCATCCGTAGATAGCCGGGTCCACGAGCACCCGGCGACCCAACAGCTCTTCGGTCACACCATGACCCACCTCGACGACAATGCCGGTGATATCCCCACCCTGGATGCGCGGAAAATCAAACGAACCCGGCCAGCCGGCCTGCGCCGTGGGATCTTCCGGCAACCCATATGCTCCCCGGCGCGTCCAAATGTCTGTGTTGTTGACGGCAGCCGCCGTTACTTTCACCAGCACCTGGTGGTACTGCGGCCGCGGCCGGAGCCAATCGTCGTGCAATTCCAATGCTTCGGGGCCACCGAATCTCATCAGTACGGCTGCCGTCATCGCATAATTCATCCTTCGAGCCTGCCAGTGTCAGCGGGCTTTCGTGAAGTGGGTTCCGCCGAAGCCCTGATCCCTGCGAGACACTGCAGATTCCCCGGTTTCGCGGTGTTGGGCCAGGCCGAGGGCATCGCCTTCACCGAACGAGTTCCTGCCCACCATGCACGGGTTCGATGCGTTCTTCGGCAACCACTGCCACTTGAATACCGAGAAGAAGACGGAAATCGGCCGCCGCCGTGCAAAGTCAGATCGGGCTCACCACAGTGTCTCGCGCAACCGTTCCTGCCGTTTCAGTCCTCCAGAGCCTTGCCCCGTTTCTCGGGGAGTCCAAGAGCGCCGAGTGCAGCGACCACGAAGAACATTGCGAAGACCGTGAAAAGAAGTGCGGTCCCGCCCATCTCGCGTAGCATCGGCACGGCCAGCGGAGCCAGGATGGCGGCGATCCGTCCAACGCCGGCTGCCCAGCCGGCCCCGGTGGCACGGATGCGGGTCGGGTACAGCTCAGGGGTGACGGCGTAGAGCGCTCCCCACGCACCCAGGTTAAAAAAGGAAAGAAGCATGCCGGCACCGATCACCTGGGTGGCATCGCCGGCTACCGCGAATAACGCCGCCGCAAGTGCGGAGCCGGCAAGGAATACGGCCAGTGTCCTGCGCCGTCCCCAACGCTCGATGAGGTACGCCGAAGCAGCATAACCCGGCAGTTGGGCCACGGTGATGATCAGCGTGTACGCGAAGGAGCGAACGAGCGAGTATCCCGACGCGACCAGGATGGTCGGAAGCCAGATGAAGGCGCCGTAGTAGGAGAAGTTTACGCAGAACCAGACCAGCCACAGCGCACCGGTTCGGCGACGCAGGCCGCGCGACCACAGCGCGGTGACGCGTGTCCGGGAACCGGTTTTGATCGTCCCCTCACCTGTCTTTGCGGGGCACGCAGAATCATAGGGTCCGGCGGTGATTCCGGCTGACTTTTCGAAACGTCGGACGGTCGATTCCGCCTCAGAGAGGCGGCCACGCGACTCGAGGAAGCGAACCGATTCCGGCAACCGAAGGCGCACGACCACCGCGTACACGGCCGGAACCGCTCCGACAGCGAGTGCCCAGCGCCAGCCGTCGGCCGATGACGGTACGACCAAGTACCCGATGACTGCGGAAACGGTCCAGCCAATGGCCCAGAAGGATTCGAGGATGACGATGATGCGGCCGCGAATTCGTGGAGGCGCGAACTCGCTCACGAGCGTCGAAGCGACCGGGAGCTCACCGCCAAGACCGAGCCCCACGATAAATCGCCATGCAATAAGTACGGCCACAGTCTCGGACAGTGCCGACGCTCCCGTCGCGAGACCGTAAACGAGAAGGGTGAGAGCGAAAACCTGGCGTCGGCCGATACGGTCGGCCAGCAAACCACCGAGAACTGCGCCAATGGCCATACCGACGAACCCGGCGGATGCGATCCAGGACAGCTCCAGGTCGGAGACTTGCCATTGCACCGCCAATTGTGCAAGAACGAAAGAAATGAGTCCAACGTCCATCGCATCAAGCGCCCAGCCCAATCCGGAACCCACAAGCACACGACGGTGCTCTCGGGTGAACGGCAGCGCATCCAATCGCTCGGATCGACTGGGGCGTGCACGAACTTCAGCCATCAGGTTCCTAATTCAGCGTTTGTGACCAGGCGGCGAACTGAGGGTGAAGCCTCTGCCGGATAGTTGAACCCTATTGCACGAGACCTGGCCGACGCGTGTGTGTCATGGAGCGGCGGCGCCGGGGTGCGAGACTGGCCAGACACAGTCGGCCGAGCGGGCGTACCCGCACTAGCCCAAGGAGTTCAACGATGAACACACCCATCACAGCATCCGTCCCAGCGCCTATTGCCGGCCTCTCCGCCCGCGTCGAACGAGCAGATCTCGATGTCGCCTCCTCATTCGCCGCGTTCGTCGAGAACGAGGCGCTGCAGGGAACCGGAATCACCGCGGACGCCTTTTGGCCGGGGCTGAGCACGCTGATCAGCGACCTCACTCCCCGGAACACGGAGTTGCTCGGCATCAGGGATGACCTGCAGGCCCAGATCGATACCTTTCACCGGGCCAACCCCGGCCAGCCTGACCCGGGCGAGTACCGTGCTTTCCTCACCAGGGTCGGGTACCTCGCGACCGAACCCGGGGACTTCACCATCACCACCTCGAACGTCGATGCGGAGATCGCGTCGCAGGCGGGACCCCAGCTTGTCGTTCCGCTGCTCAACGCGCGGTTCGCTGTCAACGCGGCGAACGCCCGCTGGGGTTCGCTTTACGACGCGCTGTACGGCACCGACGCGATATCCGAGGACGGCGGTGCGTCCCGGGCGGATTCCTACAACGCCGTCCGCGGCGGACGGGTGATCGCGCGCGGACGGGCCCTGCTTGACCAGGCCATCCCACTCGAACGGGGCTCGCACGCTGATGCCGTTGCTTACCGAGTCGAGAACGGTGCGCTGGTCGTGGCTTTGACAGACGGATCATCCGCTGTCCTGGCGTCGCCCTCGGCGCTGGTCGGCTACAGGGGAGAGGCGTTGGAACCGTCGTCCGTGCTCTTCCGACATCACGGACTGCACCTCGACGTGATCGTTGATCGGACCGCACCTATCGGGGCCACGGACAGTGCGGGCATCCAGGACATCGTGCTCGAGTCCGCGGTCACCACGATCATGGACCTCGAAGACTCGGTTGCCGCGGTCGACGCCGAGGACAAGGTGCTCGGCTACCGCAACTGGCGCGAGCTCATGCGCGGCACGCTGAGCGAGACCGTCAGGAAGGGCGCCGGCGTCTTCACGCGCACCATGAACGCCGACCGCGTCTACACGGCTCCTGACGGCGGCAAGGTGACGCTGCCCGGCCGGAGCCTGCTGCTGGTGCGCAACGTCGGGCACCTGATGCAGACCGAAACCGTGCGGGATGCGTCCGGCGTCGAGGTCTTCGAAGGCATTCTTGACGCGGTGCTGACCGTGCTCGGTTCGTTCCCCGACCTCGTCGGCGAGACCCGAGGCGGCAATTCCCGCACCGGCTCGGTGTACATCGTCAAGCCGAAGATGCACGGCCCCGACGAGGTGGCGTTCACCGTCGACCTATTCGCGCGGGTGGAGCAGCTCCTCGGTCTGCCCCCGCTCACCGTGAAGGTGGGGATCATGGACGAAGAACGGCGAACTACGCTAAATCTGCGGGCCTGTATCGCCGTTGCCGCGGAGCGCATCGTCTTCATCAACACGGGATTCCTCGATCGCACGGGTGATGAGATCCACACCTCCATGCACGCCGGGCCAATCGCCACCAAGAGCGAGATCCGTTCCATGCCATTCATGGTTGCCTACGAGAACGCGAACGTCGACGCCGGTCTCGCGGCGGGCTTTCCCGGCCGTGCTCAGATTGGCAAGGGCATGTGGGCGATGCCCGATCTCATGCACGACATGCTCGAGCAGAAGATCGCGCATCCCCGTGCCGGCGCAACCACCGCCTGGGTCCCGTCTCCCACGGCGGCGACGCTGCACGCGACCCACTATCACGAGGTGGACGTGGCAGCCCGTCAACGAGAACTGGCCGGGCGGACCCGCCAGGCGCCGGACCCGATTCTTGTCATCCCACTCGCCGAGCGGGACCTCAGCGACGAGGAGCGCCTGACCGAGCTGGACGACAACGTTCAGTCGATCCTCGGCTATGTCGTTCGATGGGTCGACCAGGGGGTCGGCTGTTCCAAGGTTCCGAACATTCACGGCGTCGGCCTCATGGAGGACCGTGCGACGCTGCGCATTTCCAGTCAACTTCTCGCGAACTGGCTCACCCACGGCGTCATCAGCAAGACGGATGTCGACGCCAGCCTCGGGCGACTGGCGGCGGTCGTCGATGCACAGAATTCCGATGACCCGACCTATGAAGCGCTGATCGGCAGAACCGGGCCTGGGCTCGCGTTTCTGGCCGCCCGCAGACTCATCATCGACGGTGCATCCTCACCCAACGGATACACCGAGCCGATCCTCCACCAGGTCCGGAGGGCAAAGAAACGTCTGGCTCCCGCTCGTCATTTGCTCTAACGAACCTTCATGGGGCACAGAATTCACCGCCAGGGCTTCGAGCCGGCGTTGGGCAGCTGGGTGCCATTGGGGTACCGCGGAGCTCCCCTACTCTGCGGGACCTGACTGTTGTTGTTGTGCTCGATGTGAGGTGCGCGTACCCAGGAGCGGAGGGGGCGGCAATGCTGGGACTGCGGGGATGCCCTGCTTGAAGATGGGTTCGAGGAGGCGCAGTGCTTAGTCTGGGAGCCCGTCTCCCGGGAAAAAGACAGTCAGCAATTCCTCGGCCGCACTGAGCTCACGAACATCGCAGATCGCGAGCAGGTTGGCGATGTCCTGCACGTCGCGCCCCGGGCGCTCGGTGGCGGCTTGGTGGCCGTCGTTCAACCGGATGAAAGCGGGTCGGAGTGACCGTTACTGGTTCTGGGGCGTTGCTGGCATCGTCACTCTTTCCTCAATTGGCAGCATCTCCAGTGCTGCTGAGACTCTGCTGGTGCAATTGAACACCTCATAGATCGCCAATCCGTGGTCGGGCAAAAGATGGACGCGGAAGCTCTGCAGGTCCTCAGCCCGCGTCGAAGGAAGGTTATTCATGGCTTCTCGAACACCCAGGCTCTCTCTGGTCGTACTTGTCGTGTTGGTCCTCAGTGGGTGTTCGGCTGGTGCTGGCGCCAGCGATACAGCGTCGGCTACCGGGGGAGCGATCGAGTTGGCGGTATCGCAGACTTGCGCTGATGGGGCGGACTCGCAATGCGTACAGGTCAATGGCGAGAATGTTGTTCTCCCATCCGTACTTGAGCGAGCTGGAGTGAAGGATGCCACCATCGCCGAAGGTGAGGGGCAGAACGCGGTTGATGTGACGTTTACCGAAGACGGGGCGGTCGTCTTTAACGCCCTCACGGTGAAGGCTGTCCAAGCCGGGGATTCGGTGCGCCTGATTATCAAGATCGGCGGGGAGATACAGGGTGCCGTCGTGGTGATGGAGGCCATGGAGGGTGATCATGTGCAGATCAGTGTCTCTCCAGACGACAACGCCCAGAAAATCGTAGACCTGATTCATAAAGGCTGAGAAGCGTCGGTGCATCCGGACAAATTCGGGAGAGCGTGGAGGATGAGCTGTGCTGAGCCCAGGTCGTAGGGGGCCCAAGGGTATCCTCGTGCGGGCGGGTTGCAGTGCCGCAGCCGCCGGTGGTGTACCTTCCCGGCGGGACTTGCATACAGGTCACAGTACGCGTTTACTCGGTGTGGCTCACTGTGCTGAATTGACAGGTGGCTGCTCGTGATTGCGGCGGGACTTGACCAGCAGCACCACGCCGAGGGCCAGCCACCAAAGCATTCCCAGAGGGATCAGTGCCATGGAGGCAAGCCAGATCCCGGGCAGGTCGATCGCTGCTGCCGTCATCAATGGCCCAGCCAGGAGCATCACGAGACGGAGGCCTGCGACTAATCCCAAGACACATAGCCAGATCGGAAGGGAGCGGGAGAGAGCCCCGGCCACACAGATGCCCACGGACCAGATAGCGAGCGTAATGAGGCCCGCCGCAAGGAAACCATGGGTTCCCGACATCTGAATGGTGAGGTATGCGGACTCGCCCCATCCCCTATCGAGCGAGTCGATGTAGAGCAACGGCCCCACCGACTCGCGCAAGACCCCGTGCATGAACAAGAACGCAGCCGCGAAAAGTCCGAGCGCGCTCAGGCTTCGGCGGGTGATACTACTCGTGCGTGGCGTAAGCACATCTGAGATAGCGAAACTGGCCACGATGTACGCGAGTGCCATGATGAACGTTGCGACCGCCGCCAAAGCATAAAACTGCGGATACTGGCGCAGATAGTCGAGGCTCACGGCGGGGTTGTCGGTGTCATCGAAACCGAGAACCGGTCCCATTAGCTCGAGGGTGAACATCGCGATGCCTGCAAGTCCGGCGACGATAACCGCTATCCCACCTGAGCGCAATGCTGACCGATTTATGTTCCCGACCGTTGTTTTCTCCGATGCGGGACGCCTGTAGTTGTCGCTGGTTGCACGCATGGTGCACTCCTTCGGGATAGCTCCGCGCGGACAAGCATGGCGCGCCGGTCACGGTCTGGCGACGCATCGAATGGTACGCGCGAGAACGGTTGCGCAAAATGGATTTAGCAGGCGCCTCCAAGTGCCCTGAATGGATGACGGGCTACTCATGGAACCCGCCGCGGCTATCGGCCAGCGCTCCATTTAGTACCTGCGATGAACTTCACTATCGAAGTTGTCATATTGGGCGGCTCACGCGGCCGCGCGGGCGGTGGCACCTTGTCGTTCCTGCGACCTGTACAGAACTTCCGGTACCCGAGCAGGCGCCCTTCGAAGCCTGGCTACCTGACGCTTTCCGCGTTGTGCCTTGAAGCTGAACTGCGCTGACGACAGACTCGTTCGTCGGACGCCTGTGGACACAGGTTCGGCACCAATTCGCCGAGATTCCGACGTTCCGGAAGAGTGGCATTCGGAAACCTCTTCCGGTCGGGTTTTCTTGTGCTTTCACGGCATCGTGAGGCTGAGCCAGCGTTCTTCGATGGCATAGCCGAGATGATCATTCATGCGGATGTTGCCGGCGTTGACTTGAGCTCCACCCGTGCGATGCGGCCTTGACGGCCACGGCGAGCCCTCTGCGGCGGTAGGAACGGTGAACGGACGTGAATTTGGTTTCTGCGCGCGCAGTCATCAGGCTGATGACGCTGATGACGCTGATGGCAACGAGTTCCCGTCATTGATGGCGCCGTAAAGGTGGCGCCCGGATTCCCACAGTTCGAGTACATCAAACTCGTTGCGGTGCGGCACGGATGTCGCTGGCGTGTACGGGTGGTCGGCGTGGTTCACTGCTTCGAGTGCTGTGACCTGAGGCGCCCAGCTGGCAGCGAGTTCCTCGATCAGGAATCCTTGGTCCGTTGCCGCGACGACGGCCGCTTCCAGTGCTGTGAACTTGGCTGGATCGCTCAGGCGCAGGCGTGCACCCCACGATTCGCCGACAACAACGTACCCCGCCGCCGTAAGATGCTGCAGGCGTGGATCGTTGACTTGGACTACCTGGATATCCGCGTTCACGATGCTTTCAGGCTTGCGATCATGTCAAGAAGTCGGCCGCGATCACGTCGGTATAGTGCGGCATGCTCCACGAAATCACTGCGACCCGTGTCTGCGGCACGTTGATCAGTGAAAACGGCAAGATCTTCCATCCGGTGCGCTGCCGCACGGAGCACAGCAGCCTGATCGAACTCATAGCCGTACGCACGGATGAGCCCATCGAGGCGGCCGGGGCGAGCATCCCGGTCCGGAGCGTCATGGTCTGCGTACTCGCCAAGCGGAACGAGCCGATATGCGAGGTACGCGAGGTCCCAAATCCGAGGCCCGGGGGAGGCCAGGTCGACGTCGATCAGACCCGCAATGTGCCCGTCTTGGAAGACCATGTTGTACGGTGCGATGTCGTTCAGGCACACCACCTCGATTGGCTGGTGCGCAGGCAGCTGCCATATGGCGGCCGAATGCGCGAGGGGCGCGCTGGCGTCATGCACCCGTCGGAGCAGAGACCCAGCCTCGTGCAGGATCGTGGGCGACCAGATCCAGCTGGGCATTGGGTAGTGGCCGACGATTCCCGGAAGGTAAGAGAGCACTTCGCGGCCCTGCTCGTCCATGCCCAAGGGCTCAGGTACTTCCGTCACTCCCGCCGCGCGGAGTGTGCTCAGAAGTTGATGTACCGCGGGAGTCCAAGGACCGGCGGGGCGGTGAACGGTGTCGCCTACCCGCACGACAATGCTCGAGTTTCCCCCCGCCAGAACCTCTTCATCCATCTCTCCAACCTAAGGGCTGAAGCGGAACCCTGGACGTGAGCGAGCCCGGCCAGCGTTGCCACTACCACCGAAAAGGTGGCAATTAGGCGTGAGAACGTCTTGACCATTTTCAGTTCGCTCCTGCTGGTGTCGAGGTTGTACGGGACACGGTGCCCGGTGGCCGCGAAGCCCCGACTTTCGGACGCCCGGCGCGGCCGCGTCCTCGTGCACAGGGAGAGTCAACCGGACGGTCTCGCTCCGGGCCCAGGCTTCAACGGCCGTCAACAGATCATCGGTCAAGCCGAACTCGCCGCCACGAAGGGCAGGTGCCACTTACACGCCCATGAGAGGGTGGGCCGGTGTTTGGATCGGGCACGAATCCTGCCATCGTTCCAACCCAGCGCCCTGACTCGGTGATCGCTGAAATCGCGCTGCCCCGTTCATTCACGCCATTGAGCGACGCGAATTCACCGCCATCCAGCGCTGCCCTTCAGGTTGCCCAGGTCGCGATCGATCGCTTTGTTGACGCCACCATTTTGACCCAAATCACAGACGGACGACGAAATCGAATTGGGCTAGCAAAGGACGTCGTTCAGGTCCGTGACGAGTTCGCCGCCCGAGCAAAGAGACACCGAGAGCGGGACGTTTTCCGCATCGATTTTCCAGCAGCCCGCTGGGAGACGCGCGTGCACTCAACAGCAGGGCTGAACGGCGCCGTTCCAGGTCGGTCGGTTCGCAACCCCGGGGCGGCGGGTGCTTGAGCGACGAGCGTCACAGTCGGCTGGATGGATCACACAGCGGGACGCTGAGGTTGGCAAACGGAAGGTGGGCAACGTGATCGGCGATTCGAACGAAAGCGTTCAAGAGGACGATCCTGGTCCTGTTGTCGCGGCCCCGCTGGACCGCTGGCGAGACCTGCCGGCACGGGTGCGCGTGGACGAGCAGAGCATGTCCGTGCCAGCTTCGGACGCACCTGACCCCGAGGGTGGCAGGAACCCTGACAACGACTGGCTGCTCCGCGGCGTGTAAACCAGCGTGCACATCCAATCCGAGGGCAGGATCTGCCAGATCGTTGTCTGGTTGAGGACCATCGCTCCGTGCCGGAACGTAGTGAAGTGGCCACTCTGGTTTGGCAACGCGATTGCTGATGATCGAACCCGGCAGCCGATTAAGGGGCGCTCTGAAGTTGAACTTCGGGAATGGACGAGGTTCTACCACAAGCACGACGACGACGAGTGGGACAGTAACGAGAACTCCCTGCGCGATAACGAGGAGGGACGTGCTGTCGCACGGCGAGTAACGGAGGAAGTCGCTACTCGTGATGAGCCCCAACGCGATGCCAGCAATGCCCACCCCGACCGCTGTGCCCAAGCCGCCCGCGACCATGCTGGCCGCGCTCTCGCGAACTGAGCTCCGGTCGACCAAAGCGACTGAAAGGGCCCCTCCGAGCACAGATAGGGTGCAACCAGCAGGCCAACCACCCCGAACTGGGTGGCACCGTTTAGGACTGCGCCCAGCGTCAGATACCTGGACTCTCCTGCACGGTGGTGGTGACTACGGCGTAGCTGCCTGCCCGGTGCAGACGCTCCGTGAAGTGGAGAGGCACGATGTGGATCTCGGTCCTGGCTACACCAGGTTCCGTACGCCCAGTCGGCAGCGAAGGGCGTACCCTGCGACAGGGCCGGTGGATCAGCCTGCGGCCTGTGGTTCATTGGCAGCGGCTCGGCCGGGTATCAGAAATCGGTCAACAGTTTCGGCTACGTCAACGCCGCGAACACCGTGTTCGGGCCGAACTGGGGACACCGATCGATATCAACTGTGTACACAGTACTTCTTTCAGGTCCGGGCGAGCGGATGGCGATTTCCGCTAGCTCCGGCTCCCCAAGAACTCCTCCAGCGCGGCGAGGTCATCGGTATTTATGTGGTCAACGCCGGCCTCGTGCAGTTCAGTCCAGATCGCTTCGCGGGCTTCGCCCGGAATATCGAGGGTCCCCCAGAAACGGACACGGTAGCCCTGGGAGTGCGCCGACTGCACGTATTCGCGCAGCTTGACCTTTTCGCTTTCCGGCATCGGACCGACGCCCTGCCACACGAATAGCTTGTTCCAATTCTCACTGACCAGCGGCATGAGATCGGCTGGTATTCCAGATGTCAGGTCGCCGGAGCGGCCGTCATAAAATGCCAACCGTGAGTCAAGATTTTGCATGGTTTTTAGAGGGCGGTTGCCGCTGACCACGGCGACAACCGGTGCGGATTTGGTTTTGCCGTTGGTGTACGTGGTCATGATCGAGCGATGCTCAGCCAAGTCTTCCTCAATCGCAGCGTAGGTGCTCTCGCCGTCACTCTTAATGTCGATCAGAAGTTGGAAGCTGCCATCCCAGCCAGAGTAGACACTGCCAGCACGTCCGTCCACGATGCGGTCGAGCGGATCCAGGTAGAGGCTTTCGAGAGTGACCCCCGCATGGACATCCTCGAGATCGTGAGCGACGAGAAGTTCGCCATCTACGAGCCAAACATCGGCTTCCACACTGGTGAATCCGTGCTCGAGGGCATCAAATAACGGACGCTCATGCTCATAGTCATTGTGAGCGTGGGCGGCAGCCTGCGGTTCACCGAGCACGATGTCGGCCGGTGGTGGTGCGGCCGCGCCGGTGACGGTAGCGAGGCCGACGAGGGTAACGAGAACTAATGCGGTATTTTTGGCGATCAGGGAAGTCCGTTTCTACAAAATGTGTTCCGCCGAGAAAGTCCCGTCGAAATGAGATTGACCGCATTATCGGCTCCACGCGTGTTCCGGTGAACAAGCTGGTTCGGTTTCTAATGCGCAACGGCTACAGTTCTAGCGGCGTCCGGTTACGTGCTGGCGCCGGTCGAACCAACGCATCATGAACGGTCTGGGCCTGCGTGACCGTATTGCCGTGCGGGACGATCCACTGCCGTAATCGTGTCGCGCTGAACTGCGCGCAGGCGAGCCTGCTCGCTCACGGACGGCACGGCCGAATTCAGTTCGCTGACCGGCGGTCGGGCGATGAGCACGCCGGCGACGGCATCATGAACTCCTCGTTCATCAATGACCTCGATGCAACCGCCCCATGTCGGACCGTCGGCCACCGTGTTGACGCCCGCCCAAGTCCACGGTTCCGTCGCTTCACCTACGCCGAACTCCATCAGGGCTTGGTGGTCGGTCCAGGGGATGCCGAAGTCCTCGGACTCGCCCGGATCGGTGAGTTCGATATTGCCTTCGTCCAGCAGTGACGCGCGAAGTGACGCCACGTGCACGTCATCGAGGTGCGGGCCTGGCCCGAGTTGTGTCGCTGTCTCCGAGGAACGATCTGATCGTCGTCGCCCATCGTTGCAGGAACGGCCCGGATGGTCGGGTCCGCGAACGCCGCTTCGACATCGGCAGCTCGCGTCTCGGCACGCGCGCCGAGCAGTCGTGTTGTCGGATTCTCGACTGGCACGAGCCCGGTTGCTTCCCTGAAGCGTCGCATCGCCTGCTCGTGGACGGCCTCGGACACCGCGGGAGCGGCGAGATGTCGTGGATCTCCGCGATGTCTCG
Source organism: Cryobacterium sp. TMT2-15-1 (assembly GCF_004402345.1). Classification (NCBI taxonomy): domain Bacteria; kingdom Bacillati; phylum Actinomycetota; class Actinomycetes; order Micrococcales; family Microbacteriaceae; genus Cryobacterium; species Cryobacterium sp. TMT2-15-1. The sequence continues at coordinate 158,873 of NZ_SOGD01000059.1, forward strand.
ATGACACAGGATTTCCTTGCTGGTGAGGTTCAGGGTGCTGCCCAGCGCGTCAACTGAATGGTCCCCTGCTTCGCCCGCGAGCCCAACCTCGACGGACGCAGATGCGCTGCCCATGCGCGGCGGTTCCGAAGTCTCGGGGGAGCGGCATTCGGGCACGCCTATCGGGACGAATTTGCGGCGCTACTGTCCACACCAGTACCAGGAGTAGACCTCTCAGACATGAATTGAGCCCATGAGCGTTTGGCGCTGGCGCACTCGGGTACTTGTGTATACCTAGTACTGGGTCTTATGCTGACGGGATGGCACACGATGCGCAGATGCTCAAGGGAGTCCTCTCCCTCCTCCTACTGCGCCTCGTCCGGGAGCAGGACGACTACGGATACGCCCTCGTGGTTCGTCTTCGAGAGGCCGGGTTCACGGAACTGACGGAAGGCAGCGTATATCCCGCACTGACTCGTTTGGAGTCGGCCGGGCTGCTTGATTCGCGCCTCGTGCGGTCGGCCTCGGGACCGGCACGAAAGTATTACGTTCTCACCGCCGCCGGCCAGGTAGAAGCGACTCGCGCACTCGACGCGTGGACCACGCTCACCGCCAACGTTGATCATGTCCTCAAGTGAAGGAATCCAGAATGAATGTCCTCGACCGCGCCCGCATCGTGGGCGCCACTCTGTCCTACGACCTGTGGCTCGACTTCGCCGGCGTCCCGGGCCAGAGACGATGCGATCTGAGGCGTGAGCTCAGGGCCAACCTCGGTGCTGCGACCGCACTCGTCGGGTCGCGTGATGCCGTCCGAGGTTTGGGTAGCACCCGCGGGATGGCCGCAGCTGCAAGCTGCCCAGATCCCACGCGCCCGCGTTGGACAGTCGGATTCACGGTCGGCATCAGTCTCCTCGGACTGTCACTGCTAGCCGAGCTACTCGCTGCACTGAGCTGGCTTGATGGTGCAATGGCTGCAACTCCCGAAAGCCCGGTTACCGGGGCGATGACTTTTTTCCCCGGGTCGAGCCTTACCTACAGCCCGTCCGCCAGTGGCTTCAGCCTCGCGGTCGACGTCGGCTGGGTCTGCCCGGCCGTCGGAATCATCGCCTTCGTACTAGCCTCACGGCCGTGGCGGTTCCTTACCCTCCGCGGTGGGTCGCCCTCGCACTCGCGAACCTTCAACGGGGAGTGATTCTCGAGAATCTGTTTCTGCCGAAGCATCTTCGTCGGGCCAACCCGGCGTCCACTAAGGGCGCTGGAGTCCGAGAACGGAGGCTTACCGTAGCCACTGCTTGTTCACGTGTGCTCGCGCAACCGATTTCTTCAGCCAGCCCGTGCTGTCTGGACGAATTCAGAGAGTCGCCTGACCGTGACTGTCAACGCCGACCGAGAACAGGACCACTTCTGCCAGGTGAGTTCTCGGGCCAATTCCAGTGGTCGGCAGACCCGTTCGGAGGTGGGGTTTCAATTTCCCGGTCAAACTGCTGTTTCCCGGCCATTAGAGGGCCTGGTAGATCGTTTCGTGGGACACATGCCACCGATCGCCACCGCGGTCACTGACCGGATGCCATACCGAGAGCAATCACCAGAATCGACGCTGCCGGGTAACCACACCACACGGCCATGGATAGGATTCGGCCTGCGCGGATGAACCGCCACGATCCCAGTTGATGTCGGAGCGCCATCGTCTCCACTGGGACCGTTGCCTTGTTCAGTCTCCACTTGAGATTCAAGACAATGAGCGGAATACCGGCAACGACCGCAATAATGCCGAAGATCAACACAGGTGAGGCCAGGACGTCATCACTGCGGGGATTCAGACGGCTGATCAACTGGAACAGTCCGAACGAGACCAAGTTGACAATGAGCACAGCGTTCAGGAGCAGAGTCATTCGCTGATTCGTCGTCCCAAAATGCAGGATATATCGCTGATTCGGAAACCCCTCCTGATCGAGGACCTCAGAGGCATTCGCTCTCAGAGCTGCTCGGCGCCAGCGTGCAATCATTGTGGGCACGAAGTAGCCCGCATAGAACGGACCACCACAGAGCATGACTATGCCGGCTGTGGCCGGGACAATGAACACAAGAGTTCCGGCGACGGATCCGGTAACCAGTAAGGCTGCGACGATCAGAGATACGGCACTCCAGCCGTACCGGTACCGTCCAGGCGCCGCTGGCTCCACTACAGGTCCCGTCACTTGCCCGTCCTCTCCTGCTCGACGAGCGCGGCATACAGAGCCGTTGCCTACCCGTCAAGACATGCCTACCCCTGAGTAAGCCTCCCACGCGACTGCGTGCAACGGTCTGCTGCACATTTGTTTTCGCCCAACGCCAAACGCGCAACCCCGTGTGGGCCGTAGTCCGCTCGCTGCTCTGCCGCGCCTAGCGCTGGCGCGAACGGACTGGGACTCCTCTTGCTGTCGGTGCCGCGGTAGAGCCCCGGTCGTCGACAGTGTCTGTCACCGCGGCATGCTCTCGACGGTCTTGTCGGCGATGGCCTTGACCAGCTGTACGTGATCCCGCTCGTTCTGCTCGGCGTAGCGGCGGGAAAACTCTGTCATTCCTGTGGCGAACTGAGGACCTCTTCCCATGTAGCTGCTTATGGCTTGCGGGTCGCCGGAGCGGGCGTGGGCGCGAGCTAATGTCTCGCCACAGGCAGTGGCAAACTCGATGAGGCGTGAGCCGACAAGGTCGATGCTCGGGATAATCTTCATGTCACGGAATTGGCGTACGTAATAGTCCCTCCCGTGGAACGAGCCCCAACCGACAAAGATGTCGGTGGCGCGTCGATGGTGACCCGGATCGGTGGATCTTCGGTGATGCGCGGACGACCGTGAACCATGTCAGTGAGCTTGGTGAAGGCATGCCGGCTTGTGCGCCGCTCCTTCTGCTTCTCGATGTGGATCGACACGCCCCCGCGATCGGCAGGCTTGAAGTACTTGACCAACCTCTCAACGTGCATGCCGTCGTACCAAATGTCTAGCTCGGGCGCGGTGGCGTAGCGGCGCATCCGGATCTGATAGGCCTCGATAGCAGCGCCCACGGCAGCATCAGCGCGTCTCGCGCTAATCCTGTCCTGGCGTGCGGCTACCACCAAACTGGCCGCGAGCCGCTTCACATCCCACTCGAAGGGTCCAGGTAGCGTCTCGTCAAAATCGCGCAGGTCAAACATCAGGCGCCGCTCTGGAGTGGCCCAAAGGCCGAAATTGAGGACATGGGCATCACCGCAGAGCTGCACATTGAGCCCACTGTTCGGTTGAGAGGCGAGGTCGGCTGCCATGACGGCCGCAGCCCCTCGGAAATAGTTCCAAGGAGAGGCCGCCATTCGATCGTGGCGAATGGGGAGGAGCTCGGGGACCCGGATACTGTCTTGGGACAGGATCGTTTCCAGAGCGTCGTGGCCTCGTGCCGCCTCATCCCATACCCCTGTTCGCCTCCGACCTGCACGTTTACGGGCAAGCCTTCCGGATTCTCGTCGCTCACCTGTAGTTTCTGAAAGATCGCGCAGCGCACGCAGCGGTGACGCCCCCCGTCGGGTTGAATTCGGTCATGGAAGACCATCTCTCTGTCGGTGGCCAGCTAAATTCGGCCGCAAGTATTCCACGGCACCCCCACGTCATGCCCGTTGCGCACTTTCCAAAATGTGCGGTTGCTGCGATGCGTCTCGGACGGAAACCCGTGGTTATGCATGGCCCGACAACACGCGTGAAGGATAGAAGTTTCGTGTCACACCCAGTCGCCTGGGCATCGCTGTGACCGTGATCGATAAGTAGCGCGGTTATCGCAGCGCTAGTTGGCGCGCCTCCGAGTCCCGCACGATCGTCTCGCGCACACACCGATGGCCGAGTGAACCCTTGCAAGAAACGTCAACGCCCGCCCGGATAGCCCGTCCGGTGAGGATTCGCACTTGAGGGCGTCAATGGCAACACACCCCAGTGGCAGGACCCCTGCCCCGAGGTGTCTTTGCCTGTCGTAGACGACCCGGCGCACGCCTCGACCCCAGATGGCACAGCAGGGTCGAGGCGGTTCGCGGCTCGGTCAGAGGTCGGCGAGCATGCTCACCGGGTTCTCGATGCAGCGTGCGACGTAGGTGAGGAAACCGGCGGCGGTGCCTCCGTCACAGACCCGGTGGTCGAAGACCAGCGACAGCTCGACCACAGTGCGCACCGCAAGGGCGTGATTGACCACCCAGGGGCGCTCGATCATCCGCCCGATGCCCAGAATTGCAGCCTCGGGGTGGTTGATGATCGCTGCTGACCCGTCGACACCCAGAGCACCGAAGTTGTTCAGGGTGAAGGTGCCGCCGCTGAGTCGAGATGGGGGAAACGAGCCATCCGCCGCTTGGGTCACGATACCGGCGATCGCATCCCGCAGTTCGCGGGTGGTCAGTGAGTGGGCGTCGTGCACCACCGGCACCATCAGCCCCCGCGGGGTCTGAGCGGCGAGCCCGAGGTTGATGGCACCGCGTTGCAGGATCTCCTGGCTGGCCGTGTCGACTGAGGAGTTCAGCAGCGGAAACCGGCGCAGTCCGGCCACCGTGAACCGGGCGATCAGCGCAGTCACGCTGAAGCGCTCACCTGTGGCTTCGAAGAGGCGGTCCCGCGCGGCGAAGAGCTCGGTGGCGTCCACATCGAGCCAGACGGTTGCCTCGGGGATCTCCCGGCGCGAGACGGTCATTCGCTCCGACACCACCCTGCGCAGGCCGGTGATCGGGATGCGGATGTCGTCGGTGGGCGCGGCCCGGAATCCGACCGGCTCCGCCACGGGTGCAGGTTGGGCCAGTGCCGCGGGATCGACCACCGGTGTGGACTCAACCACCGGTGTGGACTCAACCACTGCGGCCCGTTCCCGGATTGCCGATTCCACGTCCCGGCGCAGCACAAGCGCGTTGCTCCCGCTGCCGATCAGCAGGGTCGCGTCGAGGCCGTTTTCGCGGGCCAGACGCCGAACCAGCGGTGAGACCACGGGGGAGCGGCCGGCCAGGTAAGACGCAGAGGTGGGAGCCGTTACCGGGGTGGCCGGAGTCACGTCGGAGACCGGTTCGACGATTGCCGCGAGGACCGGAGCCGCTGAGCCGGATCGCACGCCGAAGCGCGCAGTGGCAGGGCGCCGCACGGGACGCGTGATCTCGCTCGTGCCGTAGCCGATGAGCACGGCACCGGATGCCGACCCGTCGACCTCCGTGACCGGAACCCCGGCTGAAATCGCTGCGGGCGATACAGCAGTCCGAGCGGTCGGCCGTGCGGTGTCGGCCTCGGCGGCATCCGTCACTGTCAGCAGCACCTGCCCGGCGTGAACGATCTGGCCGGCGACCCCGTTCAGGGCCTCGACCACACCGCCGAACGGCGACGGCAACTCCACGATGGACTTGGCCGATTCGACCTCCACCACGGGCTGGTCGATGGTGATGGTGTCGCCCACGGCCACCAGCCAGGACACGATTTCAGCCTCGGTGAGTCCTTCGCCGAGGTCGGGCAGGATGAAGTTTTGAGCCATCAGTTCCACTCCCAGGTTCCTAGGGCGGCCAGGATGCGGTCGGGAGTGGGAAGAAAGTATTGCTCGAGCTTGGGGGAGGGATAGGGGATATCGAAACCCGTGATCCGCAGGATCGGCGCTGCCAGGTGGAAGAAGTTGCGCTCGGTCAGCCGGGCGGCAACCTCGGCCCCGTAGCCGCCGAACTGCGCCGCCTCGTGCAGCACAGCAGCGCGGGAGGTCTTCCGCAGGGAGGCACCCACCGTCTCGTCGTCGAACGGGGAGAGGCTGCGCAGGTCGATCACCTCGATCGAGAGCCCCTCGGCGACGGCCAGCTCGGCCGTCGCGAGGGCCGTTTTCACGGTCGGACCGTAGGCGATCAGCGTTACGTCGGTTCCCTCCCTCAGCACGACCGCGGTGGTCATCGGCGCGGTGCGCACAGGCAGGCTGAGCTCGGCCTTGGCCCAGTACCGGCTCTTGGGTTCGAGGAAAATGACCGGGTCGTCAGAAACAATGGCCTCGCGGAGCATCGAATAGGCATCCGCCGGATTCGATGGCGAGACTACAGTGAGACCGGGCGTGGCCGTCCAGTAGGCCTCGGAGGAATCGGAGTGGTGTTCCACACCCCCGATATCGCCGGCGTAGGGGATCCGGATCACAATGGGCAGCTGGATGCGCCCACGGGTGCGGTTGCGGATCTTGGCCACGTGCGAAACGATCTGCTCAAACGCCGGGTAGCTGAACGCGTCGAACTGCATCTCGACCACCGGGCGCAGGCCGTACATGGCCATGCCGATCGCGGTGCCCACGATCCCCGATTCGGCCAGCGGCGAGTCGCTCACTCGGCTCTCCCCGAATTCGGCGTACAGCCCGTCAGTCACCCGGAAGACGCCGCCGAGCGGGCCGACATCCTCACCGAACAGCACGACGGTCGGATCGTCGCGCATCGCGTCCTGGATCGCGGCATTCAGCGCCGCCGCCATGGTGAGAGTGACCGGTGCGCGCAGGCGCGTCGGTGCGGTGTCGGGGAGCGTCATGAGTTGACTCCTGAGTGGGCGGCGACGGATGCTGCGGCGGCGTGCTCTGCGTGCTCTGCGTGCTCTGCGTGCTCTGCGTGCTCTGCGTGCTCTGCGTGCTCTGCGTGCTCTGCGTGCTCTGCGTGCTCTGCGTGCTCTGCGTGCTCGGAGAGCTCGGCTGCGAGGAAGGCTCGTTGTTCCGTCAGGGCGGCGCGCGGGGTCGCGTAGACGTGGTCGAACAGCTCCAGCGGATCCACTGGGGCGGACCGGGTCATGCATTCGCGGGTGTCCGCCGCCAGGTCCTCGGCCTCGGCACGGATGTCCGCACGCTCTGCGTCGTTCAGCGCGCCGATTTCGCACAGGTAGGTGTCCAGGCGGGTGATCGGGTCGCGGCGTCGCCAGATCTCCAGATCCCCGGGATCGCGGTAGCGGCTCGGGTCGTCGGAGTTCGTGTGTGCCTCCATCCGATAGGTCAGACCTTCGATCAGGGTTGGACCGTGGCCGGCGCGGGCGTTCTCCACTGCCGTCGTGGTGACCGCGTACATCGCGGCGACGTCGTTGCCGTCCACAAAGTAGCCAGGCATCCCGTAGCCGATGGCCTTGTCGGCGATGGTGCGGCAGCGCATCTGCTTGTCCAGTGGCACGCTGATCGCGTACTGGTTGTTCTGCACCACGAAGACGACCGGGGCCTGCCAGACGGCAGCGAAGTTGAACGCCTCGTGGGCGTCCCCCTCGCTGGTGGCGCCGTCGCCGAGCAGGGTCAGTGCGACGGTGCGTTCCCGTTTGAGCTTGGACGCGGTCGCGAGCCCCACGGCGTGCAGTGCCTGGGTCGCCAGAGGGGTGGACTGCGGGGCGATCCGGTGGGCGTTCTGGTCGTAACCGCTGTGCCAGTCCCCACGGAACGAGGCCAGGATGTGCTCGGGCGGTACGCCGCGGGACAGTAGGGCGATGCTGTCCCGGTAGGTGGGGAAGAGCCAGTCCTCGGCGCCGAGGGCGGCGACCGCGGCGATCTCGCAGGCCTCCTGGCCGAGAGCTGATGGGTACGTCGCCAGGCGTCCCTGCCGGGTCAACGCGGTCACCTGCACGTCGAAGCGGCGGGCGACGACCATGCGCCGGTAGAGATTGAGTAGTGTGGCCGGGTCCGGCAGGACAAACCCGCCGGCCTCATCGAGCGGCGCGGCGCGACCGGTGTCATCGATCAGGCGGAGGGGACGCGGCGCGGCGAGGGGGCTCTCAACCAGGCTCTCGACATTGAGGCTCATGTCGCAATGGTGGGGCATCTCCGCGCCCTAGACGATGTCCGGGTGACGGATGCGAACGATTGGTCCGAAGCTGCGTCGCGCCGGACCATTCGTCCGCGGAAAACGACCGTTCAGCGCCAGCTGTCCGCAGCGCGGGCCGGGGGCAGGCCGGTGATTTCCTCGAGGATGAGGTGGGACCGGGTGGAGATCACGCCGGGCATGCTGTGGATATCGCGCAGGATGGCTTGGCTCAGCTGCTCGTGGTCCGGAGCGCTGACGGTGAGGATGATGTCGATGTCGCCGCTCACGGCCTGAGCTTTTTCGACGAAGGGCAGTTCACTCAGGCGCCGGGCCATCTCGGCCCAGGAGACATCGCCGATCTTGACGATCACGAGGGCGGAGACCCTGAGCCCGAGCGCCCGCCGGTCGATCTGTGCTCCGAATCCGGTGACCACACCGTGACGCACGAGATTCTGCATCCGGCTGTGCGCGGTGGTGCGGGAAATGTGCACGAGCACGGCCAGCTGGCGCATCGATAGGCGGCCGTCGCGGCTGAGTTCGGCCACGATCTGCCGGTCGATCGCGTCGAGACCGTCGGGCGTGCCGGGGGCGGCGGGGGCCGAGTGCTGCGTCATTGGAATCCTCAGGCTGGGGAAACCCTCAGACTACCGCCAGCCCAGGTGACTACCGCATCTCGCGCAGGTAGTGGTTCTTGGGCCAGTGGCGCAGCCGGCGCGGAAGCCGCGGATAGACACGTGCGGTCAGCCGGATCAGCCGGTCGAAGCGGCGCTGCGCCCCCGCGGTCCAGGGCAGGCCGAACAGTTCCCGCACCGAGCCAGGGAGCAGCCCGACGGTCACGAACCGGCCCAGTGGCATCATCAGCCGCAGCCAGAGCGGCCCGGTGCGGGGATGCAGCAGCTGGCGTGCCACGGCGCGCGTGGCGGCATCCGTCTGCAACTCGCCGATGCGTCGGTCCCAGTAGGCGCCGAAGGCGGCCCGGTTGGGCGGCCACAGCTCCGCCGGCATCTGCAACGCCGTGCCCAGCACGGCGTACTCCCGGTAGAGCGCGTCCGCCGTGGCTCCGTCAAGCGGGCCGTAGACCAGCTCCCGCATGGTCAGGGCGGAGTCATATAGGGTCGCCGCCACCCAGAGCTGCAGCTCCGGGGTGAAGGCGTTGTAAGCCGGACGATCCGCGGTGGCCAAGCCCGACACCGGGGCGTGGGCGTGATCGACCCGGCGCCGTGCCCGGCCGGCCGCCTCCGGCGATCCGAACACGACCGCGTACACGTAGGTCAGGGTGCCGCGCAGCCGATCGAGCGGTCGGGAGGCGAAGTCGCTGTGGTGCGCAATTCCGTGGCCGATCGCCGGATCGGCGATCTGCAGGAGGATTGACCGCCCGCCGGCGGCGATCAGCACGGCCTCGCCGGCCATGTCCCTCATCTGCATGCGCGCCTCCCCGCTCGAAGACCGATTGTAACGGCGCCGGCGGTGAAACGGATGGGCGCTTCGCCACGACTGCTGCCGGCGGGTCAGCCTGGACCGATGATCTCCGGCCGACGACACCCGGCCCCAGCCCGCCGCCTGGCGGCGCTCGCCGCCATGGCCCTGCTGGCCCTCACCCTCTCCGGCTGCACCGCGGCGCGCGGAACGGACGCGAAAAGCGCCGCCGCCCCGCTGTCATCCTGGAAGAAATGCGGGCAATGACGGATGCCCTCAGCCCCGACCCGGAACTCCCGCTACTCATCGGCATCGACCAGGAGGGCGGCGAGGTCTCCCGGCGAATCCCGCACGGTACGGCACCGATGTCACCGTACTGATCGGCAGATTCGTCGAAGCGGTCGATACCGGGCGGCTCACGTCGGAGCAGATCGATGATGCTGCCTACAAGCTCCTGGTGCTGCGCGTCCGGGCCGCCCTCAGTGGGGTGTCACCAGGGTCATGACCCAGTACGCTGAACGCCCGGTCAGCGCTCAGTCCGCTAGCCCTCTGCCGTGCCGACGAAGTACGCCGTGACAACCTCGCGGGTGGTGAGCGGATCTTCCCCCGAAATGGGCGCGACGCGCACCGTCCACCGGGGACCTGACCGATCGATGCCGTCTGCGCTCTCGGCCCAGACCGCACCATCGTCCGTGCACGAGTAGGTGCCGTACCAGGCGGGGTGCTCGGTCAGGTCGTTCCAAACGCCACCGCTGCGAATCAGGCAGCGGTCCCCGTCGCTGAGCAACAGCCCGAGCGGTCGCGCCTGCTCGGGCGCGGTGGCCGCCGGCCGGCTCCCGGTGCTCGGCAGGCGCACCACCTCCGTGGTCCACGGGTCGCGGTAGCAGACCACAAAACCGGGCGCCGCATCCTGCCAGCACGCTACGGCGAACGCGCTCGACGGTGTGCAGGCGTGGATGTTGTCGTCGACGGCGACCGCGGACGGCCGTATATCGACCGACGCGCTGCCACAGTCGAGCGCGACGGTCGTCACCTCGGTGACGGTGAAGCCCGCGGCAGGCAGACCGTCCTCGGTGATCGGGCGCATTACCACGATCTCGGTTCCCGGCGCCGTAGTAGAGGCCGGCGCCGTAGTAGAGGAGGGAGACGAAGGGGCCGGGGACGCGCACCCGGCGAGCAAGGCGATCAGCAGACCCAGGGAGAGCAAGAACCGTGAGCGCATTTCAGCCCTCCGTTCCACCCATGCACCAGCCCCCTGAGCGACTGACGGTACCCTCGGCCCCGGAGGCAGTCAAGGGATTCCGGCGGGAGTGGCCGGACCACTGTCGAAAAGAACTCTCCCCGATTCGGAATAATTCACTTTCCTATGCGCTTGCATGAAAGTGAGGACGAGAATCCACCGTTCCGCGAATTGAGGAGAACCCATGACTCAGACCACCGCAGTGAGCATCCCCGGCTACAAGGCCGGAACCTGGACCATCGACCCGACCCACAGTGAGGTCGGATTCAGCATCCGTCACCTCATGATCAGCAAGGTCAAGGGCACGTTCGAGAAGTTCGACGCGACCTTCGTCACCGGCGAGAACCCGCTCGACTCCTCCGTTACGGCCACGGCTCAGGTCGTGTCGATCAACACCAACCAGGCGGACCGCGACGGCCACCTGCGCACCGGCGATTTCTTCGACGCCGAGACCTACCCGACCATCAGCTTCGTCTCTACCGGCGTGCGCCAGGTCAAGGACGACTTCCTCGTCGACGGCAACCTCACCATCAAGGGCGTCACCAAGCCCGTAACCTTCGACTTCGAGTTCGGCGGCTTCGGCACCGACCCGTACGGCAACTACAAGGCCGGCGCCACAGCGAAGACCGAGGTCACCCGCGCCGACTTCGGCCTCACCTATAACGCGGCCCTTGAGACCGGCGGAATGCTGCTCGGCGAAAAGGTCACCATCACCATCGAACTTCAGGCCGCGCTCAACCAGGCGTAGTCGTTCCCGCGCAGAGGTCTGCGCCGGGTGGACACGATTACGAGAGGGACCCCACGGGAGTGGGGTCCCTCTCGTGTTGACCTTTGGTCAGGGTACCGACGCGGTCGCTCCGACCCTCTGCGCCCCGGGTTAGTGCTCGTGAATGAGAGACCACGCTGCTCGGGCCGAGCGCAGGCGTCCGGGGACAGAAATTCGCGCGCTCACTTTCGATCCGACGGGCATATTCCGAACCTCGGAAATCATCGGCTATTCGCCCTTGATCTCCTCGCGCACCCGGCGTAGGTCCTCCATCAGCGATCCGATCAGGATCCAGTGCTGCGGATGCGGCGTCGCAATGATCAGAGGGGCGGTCAGGGTGGGTGGTTCCTGTGACAGGCTGACCTGCTGGGCGCCGGGGTGGTCCACCTGTTCGGCGAGGAGCCTCAGGTCATGGGCGGCACGGCTCAGCTCGACAGTGATCGCGAGCACCGTGGGCTCGAGGTGCAGGGAATGGTCGTAGTGGTCGCGCAGGGACCGGGTCATACCGATCGCGCGTGCCACGAGCGAGGTCAGCCGCGCGAAGAGCTCCTCGTCGATGTCGAGGAGACGCCGGTTCACCGCATGCCGCGGGTTGAGCGTGAGGCTCTCCTCGGCCTGCTTGAGCGCCTGATCCGCCTTGGCGAGCATGGGGCGCAGCAGACGCACCTTGATCATCATCTCTTCGATCTGGCTGGCCTTCTGCGGAAACCGCAGGGCGTCGACGATCCGGTCGAGGGTGTCCGCGATCTCGTAGGCAAGTCGGATCACAGCCGCGTGGGCCGGACGAAGAAGCACTGGTGGCACGATCAGGGCGTTGACGAGGAGGGCGGCTGCCGCCCCGATGATGGTTTCGACGATGCGATCCCGCGCGTATTCAGCCGTAGCCGTACCGATTGTGAGTAAGAGCATGGCGCTGATTGGAATTTGGCTCGCCGAGCTGGGGGCCAGCCGAAGCGCCCACGCCAGCATGATGCAGAACACGATGGCCAGGAGAACGACCCAGCTGGACTGGCCGAATGCGACACCGACGCCATAGGCGATGATGACCCCGCCGATAACACCCAGACTGCGTTCGACCGCGCGACCGAGGGTCTGGTTGATGTTCGGCTGCACCACCAGCAGGGCGGCGATCGCGGCGAAGACCGGCAGCTGCTCCGTGTCCAGTAGCAGTTGCGACAGGATCCAGCCGAGGGCGACCGCCACGGATGTCTTCACTGCCTGGAGCAGAGGAATCCGGCTTGTGGATCGCAGCCGGGTGTTGATTCTCACGTGCCTAGGGTAGTCGAATGCGTCGGCGGGTCGCATGCACCGGCACGTCGGACCGGTGCCGGTGCCGCTTAAACCCTGGTGCTAGGGCAGGTCGTCGTCGGTGCGGGCACCGAACACGATTTCGTCCCAGCTGGGCATCGAGGCCCGCCCGCGCTTGCCATGACCCGACGCTCGCGGAGTTGCGGCCGGTGACTGACCCCCGGCGGCCTGGGCAGACCAGGCGTTGCGGGGGGCCTCGGTCGGCGGAGCGGCGAGAGCCGAGGGAGCGGCGTGGGGTTCCGCGGCGGCCTCGGCCGGCTGGTCCACCAGACGGATGCCCGGGGCCGGGCTGGTGCTGGCGGGGTTGCTGAGGCTGGAATGGCTCTCGACCTGGTTGCTTTCGAAAGCGGCGGCTTCGCGCTCCCCGCGGCGGCGGCGCAGTGACGCCAGCAGGTCGGCCGTCTCGCTCAGGCTCTGCGGCGGTTCGTCGGCGCGCTTGATGGCTGCACGGGACACGGCATCCGTCGTACCGGCCGAACGGGAATACGGCACCGGGTCCAGAAGCGGCGCAGTATCGTTCAACGTCTCCTCGGACAGTGATTCCTTGAATGTGAAGGCGCCGCTGTCGAAGCGGGACACATCGGCGAGGCTGGTCTCGGCGCCGACGGCCCGCAGCCGCGGGATCAGGGCACCCTTCAGTTCGCCCTGTTGCGACAGGGCGATGGCTTCACTGCCGACCGGAGAAAGAGAGTTCTTCTTGGGTTCGAAGCTCCACCGAGCGTCGTGGTCGATGTCATCGGCAGTGAAGGCCAATTTGACGATCCAGCCGGCGCCGGGTTCTTTCCAACTGGCCCAGCGCTCGTTCGTAGCGCCGAGCGAGGCCAGACGCTCACGGATGACGGTGCCGAAGTTGGCGCCGCCCTCGATCGGGTCGAGATCGATGGCGGTGTGCACCGGCACGCTCAGCGCGCAAGAGACCATGTAGTCGCGTTCGGCGACGACCGGGCCCTCGAAGCGGCGCACAAACTCGATGGCCGCACCCGTGACCGCGGCGACGTCCTCGGCGGACATGCCGGCACGGATGTGCGCCTGAACCTCCCGGGGGCTCAGCTTCGGCCCCGACGCCGGTTCCACCTGGGCCTGGCGCAGCCGGGACTGGAGAACTTCGTCGATGGGGATCCTGAATCGGTCTCCCTCTTCAGACGCTGCGAGCAGCGCACCGCTCTCGACTCCAATAACTTTCAATTCCTGCATGTTGAAAGCCCTTTCGCCATCACTAGTGCGACCAAGACTGCCATGTAAAGAGTGAATCTTCGGGGAATACGCCGGGCGTGCCGCAAGTTGATCACTGTGCCGAGCAAATAGCGCGGCGTGTAGTTTGCTATTCCGCCCGGATTGTTGGAAACTATGGCCGCCGAAATCCTTTCTCGGCGTAACTGAATGGATGGGTATGGCAACCGATTACGACGCACCACGGAAGACCGAAGACGACTCAGAGTCGATTGAGGCCCTCAAGGAGCGCGTACCCGACAAGATGTCCGGTGTCGTAGATGTCGACGACTCGGACAACCCCGGTGGTTTCGACCTTCCCGGCGCCGATCTGTCCGACCTCGACCTCGATGTCGTCGTTCTGCCTCCGCAGGCGGACGAGTTCACCTGCGTGGAGTGCTTCCTGGTGAAGCACCGTTCGCAGATGTCGCACGAGACCAAGCTCGGCCCGGTATGCCAGGAGTGCGACTCCTAAACGCGCTCAATCATGTGATGCTGGCCGTCGCGATCCATTGATCGCGGCGGCCAATTTCTGTGGGCGCCGCGTCGACACCAGCCAATACGGCGCCGGATCCGTCGCATCCACGATCGGGATTCGCACGACGGGCCGAATCCAGCCGCGGATGAGCAGCCAGGCCCGGGCGTCGAGCCGTTGGCCACGTTCCAGGGCTGCCTCAGCTCCGTCGAAGGGCTGAACCTCGCCGACCAGATCGATCGATATAGTCGCGCGCCCGGCGGTGAGCTCACCGCCCCGCACCTGCACCACCGGTGCCGACAAGAGCAGCGCCAGAACGCAAGCGGCGTACAGACCGGCGGCCAGCAGCACCCCGGCCAGCATCGAAATCGGTGCGAACACGAGGATGCTGGCAGGAATAATGAGCGCAGTCGCCACATAGGGTGCGGGCGAGGCCCAGAGTTTTTCGCGATATTCAGGCATGGGTCTATTCGATCAGACTTCTGCACTAGCCTCGACACGTGGCAGAAAGCGTCGAAGTCCTGATTACCGCGTCCATCCTCCCGAGCTACGCGCACCCGGGTGACGCGGGAGCGGACCTTCATTCCTCCGAGGCTCTAGTCCTGGCCCCCGGCGAACGAGCACTGGTCGGCACGGGCGTGTCGATCGCCCTGCCCGACGGTTTCGCGGCATTCGTCGTGCCCCGCAGCGGTCTCGCGTCAAAGCACGGCATCACGATCGTGAACGCGCCGGGCACCGTCGACGCCGGGTATCGCGGCGAGATCAAGGTGACGCTGCTCAACACCGACCAGACCACGCCCCATGCGATCGCGATCGGCGACCGCATCGCCCAGATCATCATCATGCCCGTCAGCCGGGCTACGTTCATTCCCGTGGATCGGCTGCCCGGCAGCCAACGCGGAGTTGGCGGGTTCGGGTCCACCGGCCTGAGCCGGAACATCAGCACGGGCACCTCAACGTCAGGAGACAACCAGTGAGCGACACCGCGAACCCGGAGGAGAACCCGGACGAGACGGCCAAGTCGGCGCCGGAAGATCGTGCGACCGAGGGTCCCCTCGACGAAGCCGAAGCCAACCCGGTGCGGCCCTACGTGGACCTCGGCGGGGTCAAGATCCTCCCGCGTGAGGGGCTTCACCTACGGTTGGAGATCGAAGAAGGCAGCAAGCGGGTCGTGGCGATCGGGCTCGATTACGCCGGCTCCACCCTCCAGGTACAGCCGTTCGCCGCGCCCCGCTCAAGTGGCCTGTGGAACGAAATTCGCGCCCAGATCGCCGATCAGATCGGCAAGCAGGGGGGAACGACGACTCTGCGCGAAGGCCCGTTCGGCCCGGAATTGGTGGCAGAGATCCCCGTGGCCGCGGGTCAGGGATCCGACGGAATGAGCAGGCTGGCCCGCTTCATCGGAGTCGACGGCCCGCGCTGGTTCCTGCGCGGCGTGATTGCCGGCGAGGGTGCCATCAACGCCGACGCCGCGACCGAGATCGAAGACCTATTCCGCAGCATCGTCGTGGTGCGCGGATCCGCTCCGATGCCGCCGCGTGACCTCATTCCGCTGCGGATGCCGGCCACCCCCGCCTCTGCGGCCGAGCCGGGCCAGTCCTGAAGAACGCCGGGATGACGGACGCACCCCTGCCCGAGGAGGCCCTCGAGCCCGACGCATCAGAGAACGCGTCTGACTCGCCCGTGCCCGCCGCGTTCGCCGACGGCATGGCGGCGGCGGCCCGGCGGGCCGGCTTCACGCCGGCGGCCGAGGGCGACCCGATCAGCGGGCGCGCCCTGCTGGCCGCGATGGGAGGCATCCGTGGCCTGGTCGAGGCCGTGCTGCCCGGTCTCGTCTTCCTGATCACCTACACCTTTACCCGGCAACTTTTCCCCGAGCAGTCGCTGGTGCTGTCCCTTGTTGTGCCGGTGCTGATCGGCGTCGTTTTCATCGTGCTACGCCGGATTAGCCGCCAAACGGTGACGCCGGCCGTCGGCGGCCTGGTGGCATTGATCGTCAGCGCCGTGCTCGCTTTGTTCACCGGCCGCGCCGAAGACTTCTTTTTGCCCGGATTCTGGACCAATGGACTTTACGGCGGTGCACTTTTCATCTCGGCGGTCGTCGGCTGGCCGCTGATCGGGCTGGCTGTCGGATTCCTGATGGGCGAGGGGATCGCCTGGCGGTCGAACCGGTCCAGGCGCCGGGTGCTGAGCATTCTCACGCTCTGCTGGGCTGGCTTGTTCGCCCTGCGCCTGGCCGTTCAGCTTCCCCTCTACTACTCCGGAAACGTGGAGTGGCTCGGCGCCGTCAAGCTCCTGATGGGGATTCCGCTCTACGCGCCGCTCCTGGTGACCTCGTGGCTGGTGGTCCGGGCGGTCTACCGCGCCGACGACCGGGCGACCGACCACGCAGCGGGTCGCCGGCCCGAATAGATTCACCACGATTCCGTGACACCCGCCGGAAAGAAGCGCGGGAAACGCGGTGGCACCGCTAGAGTTATCTCTACGTCAAGATAATTCGGCGTTGGACATCGTCCGCACGTGGCATCCGCCGGTTAGGTTACCCTTGCTGGCAGGGGCAGGCGTCCGGTCGTCAGGATTGAGGATTGCGGACGGTTTCGCCGTCGGTTTCCACGAAGGAGAGGGCATCGTGTCGGCGCTTAATAATGCGGTTGTAAACAGTTTTGGAGCCAAGGACACCCTGCGGGTCGGGTCGACGGACTACGAGATCTTTCGTCTTGACGCGGTGTCGGGCTACGAGAAGCTCCCGTTCAGCCTGAAAGTGCTGCTGGAGAACCTTCTTCGCACCGAGGACGGCGCCAACATCACCGAGGCCCACATTCGTGCCCTCGGCGAGTGGGTTCCAACGGCGGAACCCGACACCGAGATCCAGTTCACGCCTGGCCGCGTGGTCATGCAGGACTTCACGGGCGTGCCGTGCATCGTCGACCTCGCCACCATGCGCGAGGCCGTCGCCGAACTCGGCGGCGACCCGAAGAAGATCAACCCGCTGGCTCCGGCCGAGCTGGTCATCGACCACTCCGTCATCGCCGACCTGTTCGGAACCGCGGAGGCCCTCGAGCGCAACGTGGAGATCGAGTACGAGCGCAACGGTGAGCGGTACCAGTTCCTGCGCTGGGGCCAGACCGCGTTCAACGACTTCAAGGTCGTGCCGCCCGGAACCGGCATTGTGCATCAGGTCAACCTGGAGTATCTGGCCCGCGTCACGATGACCCGCACCGTGCCGGACGCCGAGGGCAACGACGTGCTCCAGGCCTACCCCGACACCTGCGTGGGGACCGACTCGCACACGACCATGGTTAACGGCCTCGGCGTACTCGCCTGGGGTGTGGGCGGCATCGAAGCTGAGGCAGCCATGCTCGGCCAGTCCATCTCGATGCTCATTCCCAAGGTGGTCGGCTTCAAGCTCAACGGCTCCATTCCGACCGGCGTCACCGCGACGGATGTCGTGCTCACCATCACCCAGATTCTGCGCAAGCACGGCGTGGTCGGTAAGTTTGTCGAGTTCTACGGCGCGGGTGTCTCGCAGGTTCCGCTGGCCAACCGGGCCACGATCGGCAACATGAGCCCGGAGTTCGGATCCACGGCCGCGATGTTCCCGATCGACGACGTCACCCTCGACTACCTGCGCCTGACCGGTCGCAGCGACGAGCAGGTTGCACTTGTCGAGGCCTACTCGAAGCTGCAGGGCCTGTGGCACGATGCCGACAAGGAGCCCGTCTTCAGCGAGTACCTCGAACTCGACCTGGGCACCGTCGTGCCGTCGATTGCGGGCCCGAAGCGCCCGCAAGACCGCGTCATCCTCACCGAGGCGAAGTCGCAGTTCGAACTTGACCTGCAGAGCTACGCGACGCAGGACTGGACTGTTGTGGACGCGGCCGTCGAGGCCTCCTTCCCGGCTTCAGACCCGATCGGCTTTACCGCCGAGGACGAGAACCTGGACCACAAGGCCTCACACAACCACGTGAGCCACGCTCCGATCAGCGTGTCCAGGCCCGTCGCGATCACCACGCAGGCCGGCGCGAACTATACGCTCGACCACGGAGCGGTCGCTGTCGCGGCCATCACCTCGTGCACCAACACGTCCAATCCGAGTGTCATGCTCGCCGCGGGTCTGCTCGCCCGAAACGCCGTCAGGAAGGGCCTCACGAGCAAGCCGTGGGTCAAGACCACCCTGGCTCCGGGCTCGAAGGTCGTCACCGACTACTACGAGAAGGCCGGCCTCACCGGCGACCTGGAGGCCCTCGGCTTCTACACAGTCGGCTACGGCTGCACGGTCTGCATCGGCAACACCGGCCCGCTCATCGACGAGGTCACGACCGCGATCAACGACAACGACCTGGCCGTCACCGCGGTGCTCTCAGGCAACCGCAACTTCGAGGGTCGGATCAGCCCCGACGTCAAGATGAACTACCTGGCCAGCCCGCCGCTGGTCATCGCTTACGCCCTCGCGGGCTCGATGAACTTCGACTTCGAGACGGATGCGCTCGGCATCGGCAGCGACGGCAACGAGGTGTTCCTCAAGGACATCTGGCCCGACTCCGCCGAGGTGCAGTCCACGATCGACAGCTCGATCGACACCGGCATGTTCACGAAGCAGTACGGCCATGTCTTCGAGGGCGACGAGCGCTGGCGCGGCCTACCGACACCGGACAGCGAGGTCTTCGAGTGGGACCTTGAGTCCACGTATGTGCGGAAGCCCCCATACTTCGACGGCATGACCATGGAGACCACCCCGGTGGTCGACATTGTCGGTGCCCGTGTGCTGGCCAAACTGGGCGACTCGGTCACGACCGACCACATCAGCCCTGCTGGATCGATCAAGGCCGACAGCCCGGCCGGTGCCTACCTGCTGGAGCACGGCGTTGAACGGGGCGACTTCAACTCCTACGGCTCGCGCCGCGGCAACCACGAGATCATGATCCGCGGCACGTTCGCGAACATCCGTCTCCGCAACCAGCTGCTGGACGGAGTCGAGGGTGGCTACACCCGCGACTTCACCGTTGACGGGGCGCCGCAGGCGTTCATCTATGACGCTTCGCAGAACTACCAGGCCGCCGGCACGCCGCTGGTCATCTTCGGTGGCAAGGAATACGGTTCGGGTTCGTCCCGCGACTGGGCCGCGAAGGGCACCAGCCTCCTCGGGGTGAAGGCCGTCATCACGGAGAGCTTCGAACGCATCCACCGTTCGAACCTGATCGGGATGGGCGTCGTGCCTCTGCAGTTCCCGGCCGGCCAGAGCTGGGCATCACTGGGACTGGACGGCACGGAGGTCGTCACGATCGAGGGTCTCGTCGAGCTGAACAGCGGGGTCACCCCGAAGACGGTGCGCGTCACGGCGGCGCCGAGTGCGCAGTCTGCCCCCGGCAAGGCCACGGTCGAGTTCGACGCGGTCGTCCGCATCGACACTCCGGGTGAGGCCGATTACTACCGCAACGGCGGCATCCTGCAGTACGTCCTGCGTTCGCTGGTCGCCTAGCACCCAGGAGCCTTTCGGCTCGCTACCGAAACCGGCGCGTAGACTCGGCTTGACCGAATCTATGCGCCGGTTTTCTGGTGGCGGATAGCGCAACGTGAAAGGTGTTATTGATGGCGCTACTGGACACGATCTTCGGGCCGAGAGATCTGGATCGCCTCTCGATGGACCAGCTCGTCCAGCTCGCGGCCGAGGTGCGGGCGTTCCTCGTTCGGGAAGTCTCCAAGACCGGCGGGCACCTTGGTCCGAACCTTGGCGTGGTCGAGCTGACCATCGCGATGCACCGGGTCTTCGAATCCCCGCGTGACGCCATTGTCTTCGACACCGGACACCAGGCCTACGTGCATAAGCTGCTCACCGGGCGTCAGGACTTCAGCCTCCTCCGCCAGGCCGGCGGCCTGGCCGGCTACCCGCAGCGGCGCGAGTCCGAGCACGACATCGTGGAGAGTTCCCACGCCTCCAGCTCATTGTCCTGGGCTGACGGCATTTCCCGAGCCTTCGAGATGACCGGGCAGAGCGACCGCCATGTGATCGCGGTCGTCGGCGACGGCTCCCTGACCGGCGGCATGACCTGGGAAGCCCTCAACAACATCAGCGACGACAACACCCGTCGCCTGATCATCATCGTGAATGACAACGGCCGCTCCTACGCGCCCACTATCGGCGGCATGGCCCGCTTCCTGAACACCGTGCGCACCCGACAGGCGTACCACAGTGCCTATCTGACCAGCCGTCAGGCCTTCGAACGGATGGGCGCGCCCGCCCGGGCGTTCTTCCGCGGTGTGCGCGGCGGCATGCACGGATTCCTCGCCCGGTTCTCCAACAATGAGGCGCTCTACTCCAACCTCGACATCAAGTACATCGGCCCGATCGACGGCCACGACATGGCGGCGATGGTCGAGGCGCTCCATCAGGCCAAGGGCTACGGCGCGCCGGTGATCGTGCACGCGATCACCCAGAAGGGTAAGGGATACGACCCGGCCGTTCAGGACACCGCCGACCAGTTCCATGCGGTCGGCCAGATCGACCCGGAAACAGGGGAGTCCATCGAATCAGCCGGCGCACCCTCCTGGACGTCGGTGTTCGCCGACGAGCTGCTGCGCCTCGCCACACTCGATCCGAAGATCGTGGGCATCACCGCGGCCATGCTCCGTCCCACCGGCCTGCACAAGATGGCCGAGCGATTCCCTGCCCGGGTACACGACGTGGGCATCGCCGAGCAGCACGCCGTCACCAGTGCCGCTGGCCTCGCCTTCGGCGGCCTGCACCCGGTCGTCGCGCTCTACGCCACCTTCATCAACCGGGCGTTTGACCAGGTCCTGATGGATGTCGCCCTGCACAAGGCCGGCGTCACATTCGTGCTCGACCGGGCCGGGGTGACCGGGCCCGACGGTCCCAGCCATCACGGCATCTGGGACCTGGCGATCCTTCAGGTCGTCCCCGGGATCCGCTTAGCGGCACCTCGGGACTCGGTGCGCCTGGCAGAGGAGCTCGAAGAGGCCGTGGCCGTCGACGACGCGCCCACTGTGCTGCGTTTCCCCAAGGGCAGCGTGAGCGTCTCAATCGACGCCGTGCGCCGCTTGGACGACGGCGTAGACGTGCTCCTGGAATCAGCCCAGAAAGACGTGCTGATCGTCACCGTCGGGCCGATGGCCGCGATGGGTCTCGATGTGGCGGACCGGCTCGCAGCCCAGGGCATCGGAGCCACCGTCGTCGACCCGCGCTGGGTCGTCCCGGTACCGCGGAGCATCGTGGCCCTGGGCGCGGAGTACCGCATCGTCGTGACCATCGAGGACGGCATCCGGGTCGGCGGCGTCGGCACCCGTGTCCGTCAGGATCTGCGTGAAGCCGGCGTGGACACGGCGGTCACCGAACTGGGGCTGCCCGACGAATTCCTCGACCACGGCACCCGCGCCGAGATCCTCGACCGTGTTGGGCTCACCCCCCAGCGCATCGCCCGCGATGTCGTCGCAATGGTGCTCGGCAGCAAGATCCCGCATGCGCGGCCCCTGCCGGCGGACCGCGCCGACACCGCGAGCATCCCGGCAAATCTTCAGCACGACTAGGTGATTCCCCATCGAATGGTCGGATCGTTTCTGGAAGGCTGGGGCTGAGATCACCCCGTGGTCGCTGTTCATCACAGGCGCGGTTCCGTGCATCGAGGTCCCCTGATCGCCTACGTCGGCAAGGGGAACGCCCGGTTCGAAAATCCTCGACCCGGGCGAATCCCAACGCCCCCACGTGGCGGGCCTCACCCTTCCGGCCCGCCGGCCGCACAATAATATCGCCGTTAGTCGCCTACGGTGAGTCGCCTACGGTCAGTCGCCTACGGTCGTGCGGGTGGCAGGCAGGCCCGCGGCAGCGACGCCGCGGATCGGTGGGGTGCGGAACGTGCCCTGGAAGACCCGTTCGCTCGCGCCGACACGGTCGAGGTAGGGAGTGATCCCGCCCATCTGGAACGGCCAGTTGGCCCCGAGAATCATGCACAGGTCGATGTCCTCCGCGGCGTGCACGACGCCGTCGTCCAGCATCCGCTTGATTTCATCGGCGAGGCCGTCCCCGATCCGGCGCAGGATCTGCTCGGCTGTCATCGGGGTCTGCCCGCCCGCGACGATCTTGACGGCGCCCTTGTCGAAGCCCTTGATCCTGCCCTTGGCGTCGCGCTCCAGAATGGTTCCGTGCTCGGCCAGCTTGTGCAGGTTCGCGCTCTCGAAGAACCGGTCCGGGAATGCGGCATGGTGGGTGTCCAGAACGTGTGCGCCGACCTTGAGGCCGACCAGCTCGAGCAGCTCGAACGGGGTCATCGGCATCCCGAACGGAGCCAGTGACCCATCGACGACCTCGAATGGGGTGCCGGTGTCGACGGCATGCATGGCCTCACCCAAGAGCTTCGCCAGGAGGCGGTTCACGACGAACCCGGGGGTGTCCCGGGTGATGACCGCGTTCTTTCGCAGTTTGGCTGCCACGACCATCGCCGTGGAGAGAGTGGCGTCGTTGGTCCGCGGGGTGTTCACGACCTCGATCAGCGGCATGATCGCCACTGGGTTGAAAAAGTGGAAACCGACCAGGCGCTCGGGGTGGGCCAGCTTCGCACCGATCTGCTCGACCGAGAGGGACGAGGTGTTGGTGGCGAGGATGGCGTCGGGAGAGATGTGCTTCTCGATTTCGGCGAAGACATCCTGTTTCACGCCGAGTTCCTCGAAGACCGCCTCGATCACCCAGTCGGCGTCGGCGAACTGTGCCTTGTCTGTCGTTCCCGTGACCAGAGCGCGGAGCCGGTTGGCCTCGTCGGGGGAGATACGGTTCTTGGTCTCCAAGGTGAGGATCTCGCCGTGGATGTACGCGACGCCCTTGTCGACGCGGGCCTGGTCGAGGTCAGTGATCACTACGGGCACGCGCAGGCGACGCACGAAGAGAAGGGCGAACTGGCTGGCCATCAGGCCGGCGCCGATGACGCCTACCTTCTTGATCGGGCGGGCGAGGGCCTTGTCCGGCGCACCGGCCGGCCGCTTGGCTCGCTTCTGCACCAGGTTGAACGCGTAAATACTGGCCTGCAGCTGGTCTCCGGAGATGAGTTCGGCCAAGGAGTCGTCTTCCCGCTCGAATCCTTCCTGGCGAGATCCGCTCTTGGCTGCTTTGAGCAGGTCGAGTGCGATGTACGGCGACCGGGCGACGGTTCCGATGCGGTTTTCCAGCATCTTGCGGGCCACTCCCACGGCCACATCCCATTTCACGAGCCGTTCGACCTTGCCGGGCGTATTGGGCCGGGCGACCTTTGTCTTTCCGGCGATCACGCCATCGGCCCACTCGATGGACTGTTCGAGGAACCTGGCAGAGGCGAACTGCACGTCGGCGATGCCCAGCTCGAGAGCATCCGCCGCTTTGAGCGTGCGGTGCTTGAGCGGATTCTCGATGATCACCTTGAGCGCGTTCTCGATGCCGATCAGGTTGGGCAGCAGGTAGGAGCCGCCCCAGCCCGGGATCAGCCCAAGGGACACCTCGGGCAACGCGATCGCGGGCACGGTCGCGTCGACGGTTCGGTAGTCGGCGTTGAGGGCGATCTCCAGCCCGCCCCCCAGTGCGAGCCCGTTGATGAACACGAAGGAGGGCACACCCAGTTCGGCCTGCTTGCCCAGCGCATAGTGGCCCAACTGGGCCAGTAGTTTGCCCGTCGCGAGCGACGGGATCTCGCTGACCTTGCTCAGGTCGGCGCCCGCGGCGAGGATGAACGGTTTGCCGGTGACGGCGACGCCGTGGATGGCGCCGAGGGCGGCGCGTTCCCGGAGAAGGTCCATCGTCATGGCGAACTCGAGCAGGGTGATCGGGCCGAGCGTGTTCGGGCGGGTGTGGTCCCGGCCGTTGTCGAGCGTGACCAACGCCAGGATCTTTCCACCGGACAGAGGCACATCGTGTACGTAGCAGTGGGTGACGACCTCGTCGGCAGACAGCTCGACCAGCGGGGTGAAATCGAGTTCGGAGTAGTTGCTCATCGCTTGCTTGCTTTCCGGTTGAAGTTCGGGTTCTCCCAAATCACGGTGCCGCCCTGGCCGAGGCCGATGCACATGGCGGTGAGGCCGTAGCGCACCTCCGGGTGCTCGCTGAACTGACGGGCGAGCTGGTTCATCAGGCGCACGCCGGAGGAAGCGAGCGGATGTCCGATGGCGATCGCGCCGCCGTACTCGTTCACCCGCGGGTCCTCGTCGTCGATGCCGAAGTGGTCGAGGAACGAGATGACCTGCACGGCGAAAGCCTCATTGAGTTCGAACAGGCCGATGTCCGTGATGTTGAGGCCGGCCTTGCGTAGGGCCTTCTCGGTGGAGGGGACCGGGCCGAGGCCCATGACCTCCGGCTCAACGCCGGCGAAGGCGAAGCTGACCATCTTCATTTTGACGGTGAGACCGAGATCCTTGGCGGCCTTGCCGCTGGCGAGGAGGCAGGCGCTGGCACCGTCGTTGAGCCCGGACGCGTTGCCGGCAGTGACCCGTCCGTGGGGACGGAAGGGAGTCTTGAGAGTCGCGAGGCCCTCCATCGTGGTTTCGGGGCGGGGAGCCTCGTCGCGGGTCGCCAGCCCCCAACCGGAATCGCTGCGGATCGCAACCGACACCAGGTCGGGCTGTATCTTCTCGGCGGCATAGGCCGCGGCGACCTTCTGTTGGCTCCGCAGGGCGAACCGGTCGGACCGCTCCTTGGTGTAGGCCGGGAACCGGTCGTGGATGCGCTCGGCCGTGGCGCCCATATTGAGAGCGTCCTCGCTGACCAGGCGCTCGGACAGGAAACGCGGATTCGGGTCGACGCCCGAACCCATCGGGTGGCGTCCCATGTGCTCGACGCCGCCGGCGATGGCCAAGTCGTAGGCGCCAAATCCGATCCCGGCTCCGAGAGTGGTCACGGCGGTCATGGCACCGGCGCACATCCGGTCAATGGCGAATCCGGGTACCGACTTCGGCAACCCGGAAAGCAGTGCCGCCGTGCGACCGAGCGTGAGGCCCTGGTCGCCGGTCTGGGTGGTGGCGGCAATCGCCACCTCGTCGATGCGTTCCCCAGGGACCGTCGGGTTGCGTTCCAGCAGTCCGATCATGGCCTTGACCACGAGATCGTCCGCCCGGGTGTTCCAGTACATGCCCTTTTCACCGGCGCGTCCGAACGGGGTACGAACCCCGTCCACAAACACGACTTCTGTTCTATCGGCCACTTTGCCTCCATCATCGATCAGGTGTCGGTCGATCCTAAAGGGGCTCCCGTGGAGGGTCGAATCCTTGGACGGATCCTACGAATCCGCTTCCGAAGAGAGCTCGATCGATTGGTGGACATCCACAAAGGCATCGGCGATCCGTTGTGCGGTCACTTCAATTTGCCAGGTGCGCGCACCCAGGTGCGCGAGCGCCTCCCCGACGGATGCGGGGTCGACGTTCTCGGGCGGTGTCCACGCCACTCGGCGGACATAGTCCGGGGTGACGAGGTTCTCCAGCGGGATGGCGAGCTCCTCGGAGACCACGGTCAGGGCTGCGCGAGCGGCCTTGTAGCGCAGGTCAGCCTCGGGATTGCGGTCGGACCAGGCGCGCGGGGGCGGGAGCAGGTCGCCGTTCCCCCGAAGCGACGGCAGGTCGGTTGACGCCAAGCCTTTCTGGATGGCATCCCACCAGCGGTCGAGTTCGCTGCGGCTCGCACGGCCGCTGAACTCCCTCAGATCAGCCAGGGCCTGCCGGTTCGCCGGCATGGCCCGTGCTGCCGCCGTCAGCGACGCGTCGGGCACGAGCCGGCCTGGGGACACATCCAGCTCCTGCGCCAGAGCGTCGCGAGCCAGCCACAACTCCCGGGCCACGGCCAGGCCACGCTGTCCCCGGATGGAGTGCACGCCGGAAAGGCGGCGCCAGGGTTCGGGGCCGACGGGCTTGGCCTCACGCGCCAGCACGGCGGCGAATTCCTGCGCGGCGATGTCGGTCTTGGAGTCGGTGGCGAGCATGTCGACCATACGGTCACGCAGGTCGGGAAGCAGTTCCACGTCGAGCGCGCCGTAGACCAGCCAGGCCTCCGGCAGCGGGCGGGTCGACCAGTTGGCAGCGGAGTGTTCCTTGGCAAGATGGATGCCGAGCAGCTCTTCCACCACCGTGCCGAGGCCGACCCGGGGGATTCCGAGCAGGCGAGCGGCCAGTTCAGTGTCGAAGATGTGCCGGGGGTCAAGTCCGACCTCGCGCAGGCAGGCCAGGTCCTGGCTCGCGGCGTGAAAAATCCACTCGTCATCGCGCAGAGCCTGGTTGAGCTCGTAGAAGTCGCCGATCGCGGGCGGGTCGAACAGAAATGTGCCAGCGTCGCGCCGATAGATCTGGATCAGGTAGGCGCGCTGGGAGTAGGTGAAGCCGGAGGCTCGTTCAGCGTCGATGCCGATCGGGCCCGTGCCCGCGCTAAGGGCTGCGGTCGCCGCGAGGTAGGCGTCCCGCGTATCGATCACCTGGTGATCAAGCACGACCGGTTCGGCGTGTGGACAACATGCTCACTCCTTCGCCAGTGGGTGGAAGACCTGCGAGCATGCAGAGCAGCTCGCCCCATCCTTCGACGTGGGCGGCGAGATTATGGTCCAGCGGCGTCCACGAGGCTCGCAGTTCGATCTGCGCGCCATCGCCCTGCCTGGCAAGTTCGCCAAAGCCGGACGAGATAATCTTAGTCGCGGTCCCCGAGGCCGCCGTATACCGTGCCCCGTGGGCGTCGAGAGCATCGACCAGCCACGACCAGGTGACCCCCGCGACGAACGGGTCGAGGCCGATGTCGGTTTCCAGGGGAGCCTGGACGAAGCAGACGACGCGGAAGGCGCCGCCCCATTCCTCGGGCTCGGTCGGGTCGTACAGCAGGATGAAGCGTCCGGTCCCGAGATCGGAGTCGCTCCCGTGACGCACCGGGGTCACGTCGGCCGAGAAGGCGATGGAGTGCGGAGCGAGGTTTTCGGGTGCGGAAATCTCATTGACCACAAGCTCCGTACGGATGCGGGCACGTGCGAAGGATGCGCGGGCGGCGGCGAACTCCGGCGGGAGCGTTTCTTGTGTTTCGGGCACGTGTGCAGACTAGAGTTTTTTTCGAGCGGAGTCGGTCAGGCACGCCGGACAGGGGAGGTAGTCATGCGTGACAGGGCGGGATCAGGGCGGTACCCGAGGCGTTTTCTGGCGGTGACCGGGATCGCAGTCGCCGGGGCAACGGTGTTGCTGGGGGTCGCGGGCGGTGTTTTGGCGGCCGTGATGGCGCGTCGGATTGTGACGCCCTTGTCCACGCGCTCCGACGACGTGCGGATCCACTCCGTCGACCTCGTGGCGGGCACGATCACGCTGCAGTCCACGGCGGATTCCGTACTGCAGGGCGATTACAGTTTCTGGTTCTCGGGCGATACAGGACACGCCCACCTGGGCGAGATCCTCCGTCTCACGCCCACGAAGGTGACGCGGCGCATTCTGCGCGTCGATCACGGGGATCTGGCCCGGGCCGAGCGCGGCCGACTCGGCGGCTACTCGTACCTCGGGCCCTGGGACCTCGGCTTCGCCTTCGAGGACGTGCTCGTTCCTACCGATGTCGGTGACGCCCCGGCCTGGCTGATCCCGGCCGAGGAGCCGGACGGCCGCTGGGTGATCCAGGTGCACGGGCGCGGGGTGCAGCGGCAGGAGACGCTGCGAGCGGCGCCGGTCTTCCGGGATGCGGGCTTCACGTCCCTGCTCGTGTCGTACCGCAACGACGGGGAGGCACCGCGCAGCGGCGACGGCCGGTATTCCCTTGGAGACGCGGAATGGCAGGATGTCGATGCGGCGATCGCGTTCGCGGTGCACCGCGGTGCGACCGAGATCGTGTTGATGGGGTGGTCCATGGGCGGCGCGATCGTGCTGCAGAGCGCGACGCGATCAACGCTGCGCGACCGGATCGTCGGCATCGTGCTCGACTCGCCCGTGATCGATTGGGCGGATGTCGCGCGCTTCCACGGCGGCC
Organism: Cryobacterium sp. TMT2-15-1; assembly: GCF_004402345.1. Classification (NCBI taxonomy): domain Bacteria; kingdom Bacillati; phylum Actinomycetota; class Actinomycetes; order Micrococcales; family Microbacteriaceae; genus Cryobacterium; species Cryobacterium sp. TMT2-15-1. The sequence continues at coordinate 186,955 of NZ_SOGD01000059.1, forward strand.
TGCTCGGCCTGCCCGCGGTCATCGCCAGCGGTGCTCTGGAGGTCCTGGGACGGCGTTGGGGCAAGATCGTCACCGGTCAGACCCAACCGATCGACTTCGGACGCCTCGATTTCGTCACGCGCGCCGCCGAGCTCGACCTTCCGGTGCTCCTGATGCACAGCGACGACGACGGATTCGTGCCCGCGACCGGCTCCCGCGCCCTGGCCGGGCGCCGACCCGACATCGTGACCTTTCTGCCGTTCGCGGTAGCGCGGCACACGAAGCTGTGGAACTACGACCGCGAGGGTTGGAATCAGGCCATCACTAACTGGTTGGTCGAGATCGCTCCCACCGAGCGTATGTCGCTCCCTGGTCGTCCAGAAGAAGTTGCCGCATCCTGAATCCGGTGGATCCGGCCGTGGCCGATTCGAGTAAACCCCGGCCGCCGAGCACCACCTGGGGGCTCGTGGACAGGCAGAATTCGTCGACCAGGTCGGCCGCGAAGAATCGCCCGGCGAGCACCGGCCCTCCCTCGCAGACGATGCGCGGGAGGCCGAGGGCGCAGAGAGCCGCGAGAATCGTGGCCGGAGTGAGGACACCGTTCTCATCGTCGAGCGGCACGACGGTCGCGTGGGCCCCGACCGTGGCGGCCTCCACCCGGCTGACTGCGAAGCGCGGACAGAGGATGAACACCGGCTGCCGATGTGCGGAGTCCGGGTGTGCGGAGTCCCGGTGCATAACGTGCTCGAGCCGATGACCGGCCAGGTTTCCGCTGCTGGTGACGACAGCGAGGGCCGCTCGGGCCGGCACGACATACCCCTCCGCACGGACACTGCCGGCGCCGACCAGGACGACGTCGGCGAGTTCCCTGATCACACCCAGGATCCGGCGGTCGAGGCGGCTCGAGAGGGAATCCGAGGTGCCATCGGTCCCGGCCACGCCGCCGTTCAGGCTGGCGATCATATTGACCCGCAGGTACGCGCCGGGCGCCGGGGCGTAGCGCCGTAACAGCCAGTCCCGGCTGACCGGGTCGAGCCCGTCGACGCTTCGCGGCAGGTCGACCGTGTCGCCGCCCGCGTCCGGTTCCGGAAACACCCGGGTCAGGGTCACGCAGCGCCCTCGCGCAGGCGGCGCTTGGTGCGGGCGAGCATGGCTGTCATGCCGCGGATGCGCAGGGGAGACACCGCTGTCGTCAATCCGATCGTGTTCGGATAGTCATCCGGCACATCGAGCACCTCCTGGGCGCTGAGGCCATCCAGACCCTGGGCCAGGATCGAGGCAAAGCCCCGGGTCGTCGGCGACTCCCGGGGAGCGGTCGCGTAGAGGTGCACCGCAGACTCGTGGTCCACCTCAACGAACATGAAGACGGGGGACTGGCATTCAACGACCCGCTCGAGCAGGTCCGGGTGCTCCGCGTAGCGCGGCGGGAGCGCCGGTAGCTCGTCGGCGAACTCAAGCAGCAGCAGCAGCCGGTCGGACTCCTCGAGTTCGAGGAAGTCGTCGCGGATCTCGGCCAGTTTGGCGGGAAGTTCGGTGGCGGTCATCGACACTCATTCTGCCATGCTCGGGCCGTGAGGCCCCGGAATCCGAGTGGGCCGACCGGCTCAGCGGGGCTGAGGTGCGTCGCCCGGCTCCGTGCCCATCACGATCGGCACGTGTACGGCGTTACCCCATTCGGTCCAGGACCCGTCGTAGTTGCGCACGCCTTCGAAGCCGAGTAGGTGGGTCAGAACGAACCAGGTGTGGCTTGACCGCTCGCCGATCCGGCAGTAGGCGATGACGTTGTCGCCGTCGGAGAGGCCGGCCTCGTCACGGTAGATGGCGTCCAGCTCGGTGCGGGTGCGGAAGGTGGCGTCCGGGGCAGCGGCGCGCGCCCACGGCACCGACGCCGCCGACGGGATGTGGCCGCCGCGCAGGGCGCCCTCCTCCGGATAGGCCGGCATGTGGGTGCGTTCGCCGGTGTACTCCTCGGGGGAGCGCACGTCGATCAGCGGGTTCCCGAAGTGTGCGAAGACATCCTCGCGGAATGCGCGGATGGCGGAATCGTTGCGCGGGGTGACCGGGTACACGGTCGGGGTGATAACTGGCCTGTCCCGGGTGAGGCCTCGTTCCTCGGCCGCCCACTTGTCACGGCCACCGTCGAGCAGGCGTACGTCTTCGTGGCCGAACAGGGTGAACACCCACAGGGCGTAGGCCGCCCACCAGTTGTTCTTGTCGCCGTAGATGACCACTGTGGTGTCGCGGGAGATGCCCTTGGCACCGAGCATTGCGGCGAAGGCGGCACCGTTGGCGAAGTCGCGCTCGACCGGATCATTGAGGTCGGTGTGCCAGTCGATTTTCACGGCTCCCGGAATGTGGCCGGTTTCGTAGAGCAGAACGTCTTCGTCCGATTCGACGACAACAAGACCGGGGGTTGCGAGATGCGCCTGCAGCCACTCGGTGCTGACCAGACGTTCGGGGTGGGCGTAGGCCATGAACTTCGGTGCCGGATCGAGATCAACAGACATGGGGGGGAACCTCCTGGTGGCGTCCGATGGACACCGGAATCAAATGGGCGCGGTTTAGGCTGGTTACCGGTCCGCGTTTTCGAATCTACGCGGTATGGCTCCTGATCGCATCCGCGGTCGTTCTTCAACGATGATGCTCCGACCGGGACTATCAGTCCGACACAGAAACCGGGTACTACAGCATGGCTCCACAAGCTCTCAGCCAGGTGCAACGTTTGGCCGATCGCTCTCCGAGCATCACCGGGCCGGAGATCGTGGCCGAGTTGGTTCCGCCGCCCCAGTTCGAGCACGCCTCCTTCGCGTCGTACCGACCTGACCTGAACTTCCCCTCGCAGCTCGAGGCCGTGGAACGGCTGGGCGCCTTTGCCGGAGCCTGGCTGGCCCAACGGCCCAGCGGCTTCTTCTCCCGCACCCGCAAGCCCAAGCCGGAGCTGCCGGGCATCTACCTGGACGGTGGTTTCGGCGTCGGCAAGACCCACCTGCTGGCCGCGCTCTGGCATGCCGCCCCGGGACCGAAATACTTCGGCACCTTCATCGAGTACACCGCACTGGTGGGAGCACTCGGCTATGCAGCCACCGTCAAGCAGCTCTCCGGCGCCCGTCTGATCTGCATCGACGAGTTCGAACTCGACGATCCGGGCGACACCATGCTGATGACCCGGCTTCTGGGCGAGCTCGTGGCCTCGGGTACCCGCGTCGCCGCCACATCGAACACTCCGCCGAATTCGCTCGGCGAGGGGCGTTTCGCCGCGATCGACTTCCTCCGCGAGATCCAGGCGATGTCCGCGAACTTCGAGATCGTGCGCATCGACGGCCTCGACTACCGCAGGCGTGACATCGAGGGCCACGCCATCGCCGTGCCCCGGGACGAATTGGACCAGCTGGTGCCCGCCCTGGTCGAACGCGGCTCCACGGTGACCCGGGACGACTTCGGCGACCTGATCCGACATCTCAGCACGGTGCATCCGTCGAAGTACATCAAATTGATCCACGGCATCGACGTCATCGCCCTGACCGATGTGTACCTGCTGACCGACCAGACGGATGCCCTCAGGCTGGTCGCCTTCATCGACCGGGTCTACGACGCGGAGATTCCGATCATCGCCAACGGCCAGCCACTGAACGAGGTCTTCGACGAGGAGATGCTCTCCGGCGGTTACCGCAAGAAGTACCAGCGGTCCCAGTCCCGTCTCGTGGCGCTGACCACAGGTGAGCTTCCACCGCACGACTGATCCACGACTGATCGGGGCCTGACCACCGCTCTGCCTGCCGAAACGCGATGTTAACACCGTCGCACGGCGCGTAACGCGGGCGAAACATCCGCGCGCACTCACCGAAACCTGCCAACTCCAAACTGACTCTGTACCCGCCGAGACACGATCAACCGCTCACCCTGTGCACGTCGACGGCAATCACTGTTAGTTAGCGAGAGGTAACCATATCCATGGTTGAACTGTCAGTCCTGTTGGACGCCACACCTGATGAAATAGCCCTGAATCTCAATTCCCTGTGGCTCCTCGTCGCGGCCGCCCTCGTGCTTCTGATGACTCCCGGTGTTGCCTTCTTCTACGGCGGCATGGTGAAGGCAAAGAGCGTCATCAGCATGATGATGATGAGCTTCGGCGCGATGGGCGTCGTCGGTGTGCTGTGGGTGCTCTACGGCTACGGGCTTGTCTTCGGCCCGCCGCTGATCCCCGGTTTCCTCGGCAACCCGTCCGGGCTGCTCGGCCTGAGTGGGCTGCTCGGCGCCGCTGAAGACGGATCCCTCACTCCCGACCTGAACGGGCTGGCGTTCGCCGGCTTCCAGGCCACCTTCGCCATCATCACCGTCGCACTGATCTCTGGTGCGATCGCCGACCGTGCCAAGTTCGGCGCCTGGTTGATCTTCGCCGCCGTGTGGTCGACCCTGGTGTATTTCCCAGTCGCCTACTGGGTCTTCAACCTCGCCGACGGCTGGGCTCCCGCCGCTCTCGGGGTCAACGACTTTGCCGGTGGCACCGCCGTGCACATCAACGCCGGTGCAGCCGGTCTGGCTCTCGCCCTGGTGCTCGGCAAGCGGGTGGGCTTCAAGAAGGGCATCTCCAAGCCCCACAACGTTCCGCTCACCCTCCTCGGCGCCTCGCTCCTCTGGTTCGGCTGGTTCGGTTTCAATGCCGGCTCCGAAGCCGCCGTCGACGGTGTCGCCGCCCTCGCCTGGATCAACACGCTTGTCGCTCCCGCCGCCGGTATTCTCGGCTGGCTGATCGTCGAGAAGATCAAGGACGGCAAGCCCACCTCGATCGGTGCCGCCTCGGGTGCCGTCGCCGGGCTCGTCGCCGTCACCCCAGCCTGTAACATCCTCACCCCGTTCTGGGCGATCGTCCTCGGTGTCCTCGTCGGAGCGGTGTGCGCGGTTGCCATCGACCTGAAGTTCAAGTGGGGCTTCGACGACTCGCTCGACGTGGTGGGCATCCACCTCATCGGTGGCATGATCGGAACGCTTTACATCGGTGTCTTCGGGTCGGGCATCGGCCTGCTCGACACCGGCAGCCTCAACCAGCTCTGGGTGCAGTTCGTCGCAGCCTTCGGCATCGCGATCTTCTCCTTCGTGATGGCCTACGGCATCGGGGTGATCATTCAGAAGACGATCGGCTTCCGAATCAACAACGAAGACGAGGTGGCCGGAGTGGACACCATCGTGCACGGTGAAGAGGGCTACGCGCTCGACGCCGTCTAGGCATGAAGCAGCGCCCGGCTCGATCAGGTGCTGTCCTATTCGGTGTCTGTCCTATTGGGTGTAGGAAGACCTCGACAGCGCCTGGGACTTCAGGGCGTCGAACTCGGCCGGGGTGATTGTGCCCGCATCGAGCAGGGCCTTCGCCCGGCTGATCTCTTTCGCGGGCCCGGCACTGGTTCCGGCGACACTGCGGATGTACTGATCGGTCTGCGCCCGGTACTCCTTCGACTCCTTGGAACTGCGTTCCGCCATGCCCTCGCCGCGGGCGATCACGTAGATCAGCACCGTGAGGAAGGGAACGAAGAACAGGGCGAGTAACCACGCCGCCTTCGCCCAGCCGCCGAGTTGCCGGTCCCGAAACAGGTCGACGATGACGCCGAAGAGAGCAAAGAAATACGAAACTATCGCGAAGGTCTAGAAGAAGAACCAGATCGTCCCCCACAGGTTTTCCCAGAAGTCCATGGCTCGTTCTCCTCATCTTCGGGCACTGCCGTCTTCGAGCGTTGAGCGTCGAGCGTCGACCACGACACAATGTGACGGGTGCCACTGTTGTACGTCCAGGCGGCCGGACCACCTTCACCCGGAACGGGTGAATTCCGAACGCTCGAACGCGCTGCCGTCGGTGCGGCGTGCACCGGGCACCCTAGCCGTGGGGCAGGCCGAGAGCTAGGGTGACGAGGCTGAACGACCACTCGGGGCCGCGAATGGAGGACGTGTCTCTATGACCTCGCATCGGATACCGGCTCAGATGGCGGTTCCGGGCGCAGCCCTGACACCGGGAGCCCCGTCACCGGCTGCCCCGTCACCGGGGGTCGGCGCGCTGGTCCCGGCTCCGTCGACCGCTGAGGTGGAGCGGCCGCGGCTTGACGGCGCATTTCATCGGCTCATCGCCGGCGAAGTCCGCTTCGTCTGCGTGTGGGCTGTGGCAGGTTCCGGGAAGACGACCCTGCTGGCCTCCTGGGCAGGCCGCCTTCACCGGAAGGGGGAGTCGATCACCTGGGTACGCGCGCCGGAGCCGGGCCGGTTGCATCCCGCTGATGTCTGGCGGCAGGTCGGGCGGCGCTCGGGGGTGTCAGGCGACGGGGACACCCGGTACGTGTTCATCGATGGGTCGGACCGTGTCGAAGGGGATCGGCCGGGGCCGGTGGGCGAGCTGGTCGCGTCGGCGCCCGAGGGCATCCGTCTCGTGGTCGCCGGGCGCACCCGGCCGGGCGCAGGGCCGACGCGACTGCGCGGCGACGGCTCCATGGTCGACGTGGCGCCTGCGGACCTGGCGTTCGATCGGAGCGAGCTGCTGGCGCTCGCCGCCGCGCATCGTCTCCTTTTGACGGACGAGGAGACGACGATCCTGCTGCAGCGCACTGCGGGATGGGTGACCGGTCTGATGCTGATCGTGCCGTTCCTGCACGGGAGGAACGATTCCGCACGGTTGGTGGCGAATTTTGACGGTGACGATCCCGCGGTGGCCGGTTTCCTCCGGTCGGAGATCATCGCCGGCTGGGCTGACGGTGATGAGAACACGATGCTGCGCGCCGCCGTCAGGCCTGTCCTCTCGGTCGACCTGGCCGTCGAGGTGACGAAGCGAGCGGATGCCGGGGCGGTGCTGGACCGGCTGGCCGGGCCCAGCGCACTCATCACCAGGGAGAGCGGCGACGACACCAGGGCGTATCGCATCCACCCGATCCTGCTGGCCTATCTGCAGAGCGAGGCGCGGCGACGTGACTTCGTGGCGGCGGCGGCTCACGAGACCGCGGCCCGGTGGTTCGCGCGCCGCGCCGACGGTCAAAACGCTCTCGAGCAGGCGCTTGCTGCCGGGCTGCCCATCCTCACCGCCGAGATGCTCGATGCTTTCGGTTTCGATCTCGTGCTCAGGGGAACGCCAGACCTCGTCCTTCGTGCCCTGGCAGAGCCCGCCACGCGCGCCGGGGACCCAGGTGCATCCGTGACGGCGTCCCTGAGGCTGCTCCTGGACGCGCCGTACTTTCCCGACCGGGGGCAGGCCGGCCACCTGTTGGCGGAGCTCGAGACGGCGGGGCTCGCGTCCGGCGGCAGTGCGAAGGTCTGGACCGTCGTGATTGACGCGCTTGCCGCCTTCTTCGCAGCCACACCTGATGAAATCCGGGACCGTCTGGCCAGGCTGGGCGCCGTCCGCACCGCACCGGGGAGGCGGAAGAACCTCGGTGTCGACCTGCTGGCCGCCACCGCGGAGGCCCGGTGCCGCGCCGGTCTGGGCGAGGCGGAGCGAGCCGAAGCGGGACTGCGAATGGTGGCCGTGACCGCGCGGAATGCCGGTTACCAATGGCTGTTCCTGCTTGCCGGCGACCTCGCCGCCGTGGCGGCCTCGCGCCGGGGCGACTGGGCCCGCGCCAGCCTCATCGACGATCAACTGGCTCGGGCGACGGGTGCCGCAGCGCGCCCGGCCACGGGCGCCGGGGCATCCTGGAACGGCTTGTCACGGCCGACCCTCTGGTGTGCGATTCCGGACTGATCGTGTCCGCCCAGACCCTCCTGTCCCTGTCGGCATCGGCGGCGGACCCGAGGCGGCGATCGGCGCTCGAGAGTCTGAATGCCTTGATACGGGAGAATGCGGATGCCCACCCGCGTGTGCTGAGCCTGTGTTGCATTCCCTGGTTCGAGCTGACCGGTGCGCTGGACGGGCGGGCGGAAGCCCGACGTGTCACGCTCCTGGTGGAAAAGGTGCTGGGTGCGGACTCGTTGGAGGCCGTGCTGCTCCGCTCCCTCGCGTACCCGCCGGCCCCGGGCGGCCACGGCGCCGGTGAACGGCTGAAAGCCGCCGCGACGCCGGCCGCCCGGTGTTGGCGCGGATCCACGCTCGTGAGCGCCTGGATCGTGCTCGCCGGCATCGCCGAGGAGGGTGAACGATCCGCCGAAGCGGATGCCCGGCTGGCTCGGGCGCTGCGCCTGGCTGAGCAGCTGCGGGTCGAGAGAGCCTTTCTGGCCGTGGGCGGGCTCGGGGTGTCCCTTCTCGGCACCAGAGTCGGGCGGTTGGGGGACCTCGACGGTTTCGCAAGCCGGATTCTGACTCGGTCCGCTCAGGCGCCGGGGGAGAATCGCCCAGGCCCAGGGCCAACCCCTGCCCTGGTCGCACCGCTCACCGAGCGGGAGCGGGTGCTGCTGCGCGAGCTGCCCTTCCATCAATCCGTGGCGGACATCGCCCGCAAGCACAATGTGAGCCCGAACACCGTCAAAACACATCTGCGCAACATCTATCAGAAGCTTGAGGCCACCGACCGCGCCCGGGCCGTGACCATCGCTCAGGAGCGCGGCCTGCTCTGACCTGCACCCCCCGAATGGGAATGGGTCCGCCTGACTCGGACCACTAGGCTTCGAGGGTCTCGTGCCCGCGCGCGCCGCGCGAAGTGCCAGGCCACGTGCATGATCTTCGTGCCGGCGGAACGGAAGGACCCCATGTTTGAATTCCTGCTCAGCCCCATCCCCGGTCTCATCATGCTGGGTATCGTCGTCTTCCTGATCGGCCTGTTCTATGCCAAGAGCGTCTACAAGAATGCCGGGCCGGACGAAGCCCTGATCATCACCGGCAAGAAATCGAAGAAGACCATCGTCGACGGCGCCACGCTAGAGGAATCCGGGCAACGCGTCGTGCACGGCCAGGGTGTGTTCATCACCCCCTTCTTCCAAAAGGCGTTCAAGATCAGCCTGCGCAGCCGGGCGATCGAGATCACGGCCGTCGCCCAGGACCAGAACGGCGTCACCCTCACCGTGGAAGCAGTCGCCATTGTGAAGGTCGGCGACGACCCGGCCGCCATTCGTGCCGCCGCACAGAGGTTTCTCGGCCAGGACAAGAACATCGACGGCTTCGCACAGGAAGTACTGTCGGGATCGCTGCGGTCGTCGATCGGTGGCACGAACGTGATGACCATCATCCAGAAGCGCGACGAGCTCGGCTCCTCGGTGCTGGCGACCGCCCGGGAGTCCCTGGCCAACCAGGGCGTCGATGTGGACTCGTTCGAGATCAAGGGCATCACTGACGAGAACGACTACATCCGGGACCTCGGACGCGCCGAGCAGGCCAAGGTGCGGCGCCAGGCCGAGGTTGCCGAGCACGCGGCCAACCGGGAGGCCCAGGAGGCCGCCATTCTGGCCGAGCAGGCCATCGCCGAGGCCCAGAACACGCTCGCACTTCGGAAAGCTGCGCTACAGCTGGACACCGACAAGGCCGCCGCCGAAGCCGCCGCGGCCAAACCGCTGGCCGAGGCCAAGGCCCAGCAGGCCATCGTGCAGGAGCAGGAGCTCACCGCCCAGCGGCGCGCATCTCTCCGCAAGGCCGAGCTTGAATCCGAGGTCAACGCGATCGCCGACGCCGAGGCGTACCGCATCCGGGTGACCGCCATCGCGGCGGCGGAGGCCGCAGTGGCCGGCGCGAACGCCGACCGCGACAGCCGCATCGCAAACGCCGAGGCCCTCCGCGCGGAGGGGCAGGCCGAGGCTGACGCCATCCTCGCCCGCGGTACCGCTGAGGCGACCGCGACCCGGCTGTCCGCAGAGGCCGTAGCCGAGCAGAGTGAAGCGCTGATCCAGCTTCGCATGGTGGAAATGCTGCCCGAGATCGCCCGCGAGCTGGCCGCTCCGATGGCGAACATCGACAACCTGACGGTCATCTCCACGGATGGCGCCAGCCAACTGACGAAGAATGTCGCCTCCGGTATCACCGAGGTCGACGGCGTGCTCAAGTCGACCATGGGTATCGGCATCCGGGAACTGCTCGGCAACCTCGTCGGTGGGGCCGCTGTCGGAGCGGCCGCGGCCAAGACCGCCAAGCCACAGGCCTCACTCACGACCGCCCAGCAGGCCGACGTCGACAGCGCCCTGGCTGCGCCGGCCGTCGAGGCGTAGGACGCAGTCAGGTCTGGCGCTGATTCAGGCCTTTCGCGCCTGGATCGCTCGGATTTCGAAAGCGTCGACCTGGTCCCGGTGCGAGTAGCGTTGATGTTCACAGAATGCCGCAGTCCGGTCCGCATGGGCTGGGGAACAAGGGGAGATTTCCAGATGACGGATGCCGCGATGGACCCGGTCTCGGCCGTTGCGCCCCTGCTGGCCGGGCGAGCGTCCTCGAGCCAGCGCTGGTCGAATCTGATGTTCGTGCACTGGCGCGTGGACCCCGCTCTCGTGGCTCCGCTGCTGCCGGACGGTCTCGTGCCCGACGAATTCGACGGCGCCAGCTGGGTTGGGCTGATCCCGTTCGTGCTGGACCGGGCCACCGTCTTCGGCAGTCCGCCCATTCCCTACTTCGGCACCTTCGTTGAGGTGAACGTGCGCCTGTACGCGGTGGATGCGAACGGGCACCGCGGCGTGGTCTTCGTTTCGCTGGAGGCCTCCCGGCTGGCGGCTGTGCTGGCGGCCCGGGCACTGTTCTCGATCCCGTACATGTGGTCCCGCACCAAGCTTGAGGTTGGGGCGGGGGAGTACCGCTACACCGCGCGCCGCCATCTGGCCGCCGGGGCGCGCACCGAGATCGTGGTTCGGCCGACTGCCCGCCCGGTCGTCGGCGATCCGCTCGCCGATTTCCTGACCGCCCGCTGGGCTCTATTCACCCGTACGCGTGGCCGCACGGTGCACCTGCGCAATCACCACGAGCCGTGGGAGCTCTTCGAGGCCGAACTGGTGAGCCTTGACGACACCCTGCTCGCCGTGGCGGGGTTCCCCGGGCTGGCCGGACGCGAGCCGGATTCCGTGCTGTATTCGCCCGGGGTCACCACCTGGTTCGGCGCCGCCGGTTGAGTCGCGGGCCGACGCTATCGAGGCACGGTTGGACGGGGCGTTCGCCCGGCGGGCGGAACTGGTCGAGTCGGGGCGTTGCTTCGGGCTGGCCCGCGCCGCGTTGGAGACGGGTGAGATCAGTTATCAGCATGCGAGGGTGGTGATCGATCAGACGTGGTCGGTGCCGGCGCGGTGAGGGCCGCGATACGCGGACTCAATGCGGTCTGACACAGCGCGGACTTCATGAGCGTTGTCGTCGGCCGCGTGAGAGCGGCAGGCCTTCCCGGTATTTGTCAACCTGTGTGAGACAGGTTGAGGATGGTTTTTTGGTGCGGGTCGTTGATGCAGACGCGGCGGGGCAGGGTGGGTGGTTTGGGGCGGTG